>JBDNGG010000150.1:0-10433 GCA_041689405.1 Terrimicrobiaceae bacterium
ACACCACAATCAAATCGAAAGGAAACCCCATGTTACACTACGCACTAGTATTTCTCGTTGTCGCAATCATCGCCGCAGTCTTCGGATTCGCGGGAATCGCCGGAACTGCCGCATGGATCGCACAGATCCTGTTCCTCGTATTCCTTCTCCTAGCCGTGCTTGCCTTTTTTACTGGCAGACGCACGCCTTAACCGAAACGCTGCTGGTACAATCAAAAGCCCGGTCGAAGTTCGACCGGGCTTTTGCGTGGACATTTTTATTACTACCTCTTGTCGAAGGCGCGCCCCCCTGCGAGGCTCCGCCCCACTTCGATGAACACAACCCATCGCTTTTCCATCAAGACCAAGCTGCGTTATCAACTCAACGCGGAGGGCTGGCTGCTTTTAAATGTGGCTGCTTCAAAGAGCCCAACCCAGCGTGTGGTCCGTGAGGTAATCACCAATTCGGCCGGCATCACGTTTAACGAGCAAATCTCCGATGACGGCGCCACCCGTTTTCATAGCCTCAAAGCACCCGCCGGCCACCTCGAAATCAACTACGATGCAGACGTGGAACGCGAGGTTCACGTTTCCGATCAGCCATGGAATCCACACGAGTCTCCACTCGTCGATCTTCCGCCCGAAGTCTCACGGTTCTTGTATCCCAGCCGATACTGTGAATCCGACAAACTCGTGCGTCTGGCAGCCAAGGAGTTTGGTCACCTCACGCCGGGACACGATAAGGTAGTCGGAGTTTGCAACTGGATTCATGACCGGATTGATTACGAGCCAGGAACCACGGACGCGCACACGAGCGCCGTGGATTGCTTGACGCTGCGCGCAGGCGTCTGCCGGGACTTTGCACATGTGGGTGTCGCGTTTTGCCGCGCGCTGGGGATCCCTGCCCGCTATGCCAGTGCCTACGCGTATCGACTCATGCCCCCGGACTTCCATGCATTTTTTGAGGTATGGTTGGAAGGCCAGTGGTGGTACTACGATGCCACACGGCTTGCTCCACAACCGGGATTTATCCTCATCGGCACCGGGCACGACGCGGCCGACACGTCAGTCGCTACAATGTCCGCAGGCATCGTGTTTGAATCCATGGAGATCCAAGTGGAAAACCTCGACAACACACCCATCGACTACACGATCTTCCCGGTTACGTTTCACGCTCCCGCAGAACCGCAGGGGTGATTTTTTCAATGCCCTACGTCGGCAGATGCGGCAGAAAAATACCGTCGATTGCACCGCGAAGTGCATCCTCCGCCGAGTCGGGTCGGTCGGGACAAACCCAGGCAATAAAACCATCGGGCCGAACCAGTACGGCACCGCCCGGGCGGATTCCAAAGGTTTCCAGGAAGGTCCCGTCCACATCATTTGTTCCTCCTGAGCCTCCCACTTGGCGCACCAAAAGGGCGGCATCGCTGTAAACAGAGACCTTGAGCGCGGCCATTTTCCATGCCGACGCATCTCCGGCCGCGATAAGCAGCCAATCATTGCCGAGCCACTTTTGAATCATGAATTGCTCGTCTTCATCGGCAAGAGCGATGGGCGGGATCAGACCTCCGGGCACGGCCGACGCGGCAGAGGCGACGTCCCTGAGAAAAGCCCCGTGGTCGTATCGCACGCCGAGACCATCGCCGGGGTTGGTCGTTCTTACACTGGCGGAAACGAGCGCTTTGACCCGATTAAAATCCCCATCAATCCCTGCTTCAATGGTCTCAAACACCTCCTTGCGGAAACCATCCGAAATATGGAAAGAAGCCAAGGCCACCGGCCGCCGCTCCGATTCGTAGGAGTCCAGGATGCTTTCCGACGCGCCATGGATGACAGCAGATAACTTCCATGCGAGGTTGTGTGCAGCCTGCAAGCCGGTATTCATTCCGAGGCCCCCTGTCGGCGACAATCTGGCGGCGGCGTCGCCAGCAAGAAATATCTGCCCGGATCGAAACCGATGAGCGACTTTCGGGCTCATGACCCACGGACTCACCCCAAGGATTTCCACCGGTTCCTCCGGTAATCCAGACGCTTCCCCGATGATCTCAGCAAGTCGGGCGTGGGTTAAATCCGATGGAGATTCTCCCGGTGAAAGAAAGTGATGCATCAACCAGAGATCATCCCCATTAACGGCGACGAATGCTTCGAAGCGACCCACATCGAGTGTCTGATAAAGCACGGCCCGGCGGTGTTTGAGGTGATGCCCAAAAGCAGCGCGGAAATATACGTTTAAAAAATGCCCTTGATCCCCCGGTCCTTCCGCATGGATGTCCAACGTGCGACGGACGGAACTCGCCGCGCCATCAGCCGCAACCAGAAACCGGCAAGTTAACTCGAGTGGAACATTCGGCGCAGGACGCCGCACGGAAAGATGCACGGTACCATCCGATTGCTCCATGACCGATAACACTTCGTGCTCGAACAATATGCTCGCCCGTTCCTCCTTCTCCAATGCCGCCAGCAGTGCGCACTCGGTGACAAGTTGCGGGCAATGAATCCCGTCGCTCAATGGCTCTCCGTCTTCGCCGCGAGGGAGCGGTATGGTGCCCCATTCCTCACCGACGAGCGTCCGTGCCCAGACCGCCAGACTACGGCCATGCATATCAAGCGATCCGGTTTGCACCGCAGATTCCAACCCAAGTGACTGAAAAATCGCCATTGTCCGCGCAGTGAGGGACATCGCCCTGGGGTGATCCGACACTCCGGCATGTCGCTCGAGCAACACACATTCAACGCCCCTGCGGACAAGCAACAGGGCTGTAAGCAGGCCCACAGGCCCACCTCCGACGATCGCTACAGGATAAACGTGTCTATCCATTGCACAGAAGAAATTTGAGACGAACGTCCGGGCTGCCGTTAGCGCGAGTGAGACAATTGGTCATCAGGGATAGTAAATATTCGCTCGTTGTTACCCACCCTAGCAAGCAGATATAATGCACGGAACAATATATTGACGTTTCCGAACGAGCGGCGCCGACGTAAACTGCATTCATGGGATCTGTAATCATTATCGGCGCGGGAATCGCAGGATTAGCTTGCGCTCGAAAGCTGCACGGCGCGGGCGTTAGGGTGCGGGTATTTGAAAAATCACGTAGCGTCGCTGGTCGATGCGCTTCACGCCGATTTGAGGAGGCAATCATTGATACCGGACTACAGTATTTCACCGCCACCACTGATCGATTCCTAGCCGAAGTCCAAGCGCTGGTTGGGCCCGCCCTGCAAACGTTGAAATTGCCGGCCTTGAATGAAGCGATGCAGCCGTTAGGAAAACCTACGAAATTCTATCACGCGGATGGCAATAACCGACTGGGCAACGCCCTTGCCGAAGGACTGCACATTGAACGAGAGCATCCGGTCACCCAGATCGATACCAATGCAGGGAAATGGATCGTGGACGGCGAGGAGTGCGACGCGGTGGTGTCATCGGCACCTTGGCCGCAGACGGCTGGGCTGCTCGGGCAATCCGACGATGCGGGATATTACGCTTGTCTTACCGCCGCATTTGCCTACTCCGGCGCTCCGACCGGTCTCACGGCCTCAATCTACGGAATTGGCGGGCGCGGCGCGCTGGCATGGTCCGCATGCGAAAATGCAAAGACCGGTCGGGTGCCATCCGGAGCCACGGTCATGATCGCGCAGGCAGGACCGGAATTTAGCGAGGAGCACTTTGAAATGAATCGTGAACTCTGGGGTACAAGCCTGCGGGCGATGGTCGAAGCGCGCTGGGAGATCGATTCCGGGCGATTCGTTTCACAATTCACCCACCGCTGGAAATATGCCCGGCGGGCGATTGCCATTCCGGCCGCAGAGAAACTTCCAGCAGGTTTTTTTGTCACTGGCGACTCCCTCGCCGCGTCTCGCCTGGAGGATGTGTGGTACTCCGGGGAGAAGAGCGCTGATGCGGTGCTCGCGTGGATTTAGCCCGTCCAAGGAACCCCCCACTGGAGTCCCGGCGGCAGCGGATGCCAGCTCGCGCTCCAATCAAACACCTCAAGCCCGGGAAAACGGAGCTTGTAGTCGTAGGGTGATGAAACCGTGTAGGCATACCCGAGATAGTACCACTGGCGTCCGGATGTCGCGGTCCATAGGATTTCCTGAAGCATAGTAAATGTCCCCAGTCCCCGCGATCTAAACGCCGGATCAAACATGCCATAGATCGCTGAGGTCGCGTTCGCACCGACACCCAGAAAGCTCACTGCGGCCAAGGTATCATCGAACCGGACTTCTACGGCGAGCGTCGGGCACGGAACGGTCGCCGGCGTTTCCGCCAGGAAGTCATGGAGCGATTCCGGCACGCAATCCCGAAATCGCTGGCGGTGGTTGAGGAACATTGCATCGTACGCTGTTCCATGTTCCGCGGCTACAATGGAGGTCGATGCGTCGACGTTTTTCCTCATCACCCGACGCATCCCCGAAGTCGCGCAAAATCTGCGTGCATCAAGCCTCAGTGCCATCACACCGCATAGCATGCCCGCGTGAATGGCATGGCTCATACGAAAAAATTTCGATCCAAAATACCTCCATCCGCTCGAAAGGAGTTGATCGACCTCCTCCGGTGCTACCTGCTGCAAGTTTCTATTTTCAAAAACCGGCCGCGAATAAACTGCATCCGGATCAAATTGGCGCTGGTTCATTCCCTCTGCGAGGTTCCGCGTCACTGATACATCCCAGCGATGACGTCGATGTATTTGTCAGTAACAATGTGCCGGCGGACCTTGAACGTTGCTGTCATCTCGTCCCCAATCTCAAACGGCTTGGGCAGGAACCTCCATGCCACGATGCGCTCGAAGGTCTTAAAGCCGGCTTCTGCCGAGACCAACCGCCGGATTTCGCCGTCGACCATAGACCGGGCCACCGAGTGATCCTGCAACTCCAGCGCCGATTCCACATCCATTCCGGCAGTTCGAAACGCATCAACTGCGGGCACAATCAGGACACCGATAAACTTCTGATCCTGCCCGACAACCATGCATTGATCAATGAGCGTGGACTGCGTCAATCGTCCCTCAATCGGGAGCGGCTCGATATTTTCTCCGCTGAGGAGGACAATGGTGTCCTTGGATCGGCCAAGGATCTTGAGGCAATCGTTAAACGTCATCATGCCGATATCGCCGGTGTTCAGCCATCCGTCTTTCAATACACGCGCCGTGCCCTCGGGGTCTTTGTAATACCCTCGCATCACCTGAGGGCCTCGCACGTGAATCTCACCGCGGCGGCCACGGCCGTGGGATTTGGCGCCGCGATCCGGGTAGAGGATGCGCCCGGACTCGAGTTCCACGATGCGGAGGTCGGTCTCCGGATACATCGGACCCACCGTGCCAATAACCAGGTTTTTCCATGTTCGGACCGCAAGGACAGGCGCGGTCTCGGTGAGGCCGTAGCCTTCGAGCACCGGAATTCCAATGAAGTTGAAAAATTCATCCACATGCGGCTGTAGCGCACCTCCGCCGCTTATGGTTCCTAGGAATTCGCCGCCTACGACGCCACGCAGTTTTTTCAGAACGATGGGATCCAGGATGCGCAAAGGAATGCTGAACAGGGCAAGGTTTATAAGATGACGAATCCCGAGGCGCAGGTTCTCGACCCGTCCCCGGCCAACAACATCCAGCTCCTGCCCAGCAAGGAACCGCTGGGCCCGATTCACCCGGCGCGCGGCATCGTATGCGAGATCAAACAAGCGCCGTCGCACAGGCGATGCCGTCGCCACGCTTGCGTAGATTTTCATGTAGATGTTCTCCCAAAGGCGCGGCGCGGACGCCATCAGCGTCGGCTTTACCGTCTTGAGATCCTCGCTGATAGTTCGAATCGTCGTGTAGTAGGTGCACATGCCCCAACTGATAGCGATCATCTCGAACACCCGTTCGTAGCTGTGCCAAATTGGAAGGATCGATAGATTTCTGCCGCCGGGATCCAGCGGAAAAGGCAGATTGCCGACCTGCGCCGCCATATTGGCGTGGGTAAGCTGAACACCCTTGGGGGTGCCCGTCGTGCCGGACGTGTAAATCAAGGTAAATAGATCCTCCGGCTGCACGCCCGCGATGCGATCTTCAGCGCGGCGATCTCCTCCCTCGCGCAACGCACGTCCCTGCATGATCAAATCGTCGAGCACCAAGGCGTCATCACCCCCCGGTGGCTGGCCATCCATGAGGATGATATGCTGAATTTCCGCCAAGTGGCACCGCCGCACCTTGGAGAGCATGATGGGATTCTCGACAAAAACCACGCGGACATCCGCGTGGGGGAGGATGTATCTGATGTCGGCGTCGGTGACGTCCGCGCCGCGTGGCACGTCCGCCGCACCTGCGAGGATGACGCCGTAATCGCAGATGATCCACTCCAGACGGTTATCGGAAAGGATGCCCACGTGGTCGCGCGATTCCACACCCAGGTCGATGAGTGCCGTGGCTAGGGCGAGGCCCTGATCAAAAAGACCTGCGTAGGAGAGAGGGGCAAAACCGCCGTCTGCGGTGCGTTTTGCGAATGCCGGTTGATCGGAATACTTTTCAGCCGCCTCGCGATACAGGACAGCTAGGTTCTCCGGGCGGATGCGTGAATCGGGGGAGGTCACGATCTAAAAAGAGGTTCGTTAAGGTCCGCTACGTTTGCCGGGGACGTCCAGCCTCACGATAGGTGATGCGGGCCTTGCTCAGATCGTAGGGTGATAGCTCAATCGTGACGGTGTCACCAGGAACAATACGAATGAAATGCTTGCGCATCTTTCCAGAGATGTGCGCGAGAACGAGATGCCCGTTCGGTAATTTTACCCGAAACATCGTTCCGGGAAGGACGTCCGTTACGACGCCCTGACTTGTTATTGCTTCCTCTTTGGCCATGTGCGAGCGATGATAAATATCTGATTATTTATCGAAAGCAACTCAGAACACGATAAAGTTCAATTCTGGGGCATGGGTAAATTTCAATCGGCCCTCTTATGCTTACCAGTTTGCCGAAGTCTGAGCGAAGTGTTTAGCTTTTGCGGATGATTCTAAAACTTCCGCCCGATCAACATGCAGCCGCAGAGCGATATCGCGCGTGGCGATCCGTGCATCGATACTCTCGCTGTAAGATTGCATGGGATCCGGCGTATATGGAAATCCGGGATCGCATTGTCACAGCACCACCGATGCCGGTCCTGGATGTCGGCTGCGGCATGGGGCTGTTCGCAGCGTATTTGCGGGAGAGTGGCGTTCGTGTTCCGATCACGGGTGCTGACCCGGCAGAGGATAAAATCGGAATTGCTCGGCAGGTCGTGCCGGACGCGACGTTCCTCGTCGGCAGTGTGGATGCGCCGGATGCGTTCCTCGGTCATGTCGTCGTGCTGGATGTACTGCATTATTTTGATGCTGCCGGACGCGAAAAATTCCTCTCAGACGTGATCGCGTGCGTGGCTCCGGGCGGAAGCGCGTGGATCCGCACCACATTGCGTGACGGGAGCTTGCGCTACTGGGTAACACAACTGGAAGAATTATTTGTCCGCACAAGCCGATGGATTGTGGGAGGAAAATGGAACTTCCCGACCGAGGAACAAATTGTTGCGCCGTTTAAAGCAACCGGATGGGCGTGCCGGTCGGAGCCGATGTGGGGGCGCACTCCATTTAATAGCTATTTATTTGAATTCAAACGCCCAGCCGAGCCTCAATAACATCAGCCAAAACAGCTACTCCGCGAGCGAGGTCCTCCGGCGACACATGGGCATCCGGGCGATGGCTCCAGCCATTTCGGCACGGCACAAATATCATGGCCGTCGGACACACGCGGGCCATGAAAAGGCTGTCGTGATAGGCGCGGCTGATCATCCGGCGGGAAGGAAATCCGCGGGCTTTCGCTGCGAACTCATCAGGCATAAGCACCGCGCCAGCATGGCCGCCCTCGCCGGTGATGGTGATTCGAAAGGCAGCCGGGGCGGCAATTTTTTCCACCGCACCGGTATCAATCCCATCGCGCTCCAGCACGGGTCCCTGTTCGATGTGGAGTTCGACGAATCCTGCATACGCACCTCGGTGTAGGCTGACCTCGCTCAGAGGACCCTAAAACCCGGCCTGCGTCCGCAGAATTTCCAACGTATTTTTGTCCGCATTCTCAAGCGCCGCCGCAGCGGCTGGCTCCAGCGCCCCACCAAGCAAGCGGCTTCCCAACCAGCCGGGGCCAAACCGGGTGGGTTCTTCTGCGGTGAAAAGGATGATGTCCAGTGATCGCTCCGGCTGAAATCCCTTCGCACGCAACGTGCGCGCCGCCTCGACCGCTCCAAGCTCACAAAGCTTATCCTTGGCGTGCTTTGCGCCCTTTGCGCGAGCTCTTATCAATCATCCCATCGGGTGGCGGTTGATATCTTTGTAGTATAAATAGGTTGCAGGGGTCTTGCCGATGGCGGCAAACCACTGCGGGCAATACGGAGCCATCCAGATGGCATCGCCCGCAGACACCGGATGCCAATCATTATCCAACCGATAAATCCCCTCGCCCTCGAGCAGGATGAGTCCGTGCTCCATGACATGCGTTTCCACAAAGGGAAGCCGGGCTCCCGGTTGGAAGGTGAAAAGGTTCACCGCCATGTCGAATGACAACGACTCGGGTAGCAGAGTTTTTAACACCGCGTCAGGATCGCCTAAAAATGCCTGTCCTTGAATCTCGTCGGAGTTCCCAAATACCGGCGATGGCTCTCCCGCGAGTTCATCTTCATCAAAATATTTCTGGAAAATCGTGAGACGGGTTCCCGGCTCAGGTCGGTCCACCTCCCAGGCGATTCCTGCCGGGAGGAAGGCAAATCCCCCGGCTTCCAGAGATTCGGCATGATCTTCAATTTCGACCACGCAGTCCCCTTCCATGACATAAATAAATGTCTCCACGTCTTCAGATTCAAAGGTAATCCCACCTTCTTCTCCGAATGTCACCATGAGCTGAGTCAGGTTTGCCCCCATCGCGGGTGAGATCAGCGTGTTGACCAGCGCGCCTTCAAACCCTGAGATCGTGCTGGGTACGTGGCCGTCAGGCGCGATCAACGCGTACCGTTCCGTCACGCGGGTGCGTGTCATGCCGTTGGATAAAATAATCATATGCTCCGAAGCAGCCGAAGGGGTCAGTCCCATAAGTTATAATTTTCGAGTTCACGAATCAGATTTCTCACGCGGCTAGGGTGTCCCATTCCGAGGCGGCTTGCAATCCAGATGTTGCTGGCAGTGGTCGTGGAGCGCATCCGCTGGGCTACCCTCGCTTTCCATTTTGCGGCTTTCGGGCCCGTGGATTCTTCTCCTTCTTGCTTTCCTTCTTTTTTAAGGCACTCAGAGAGAACTTTTTCCCATTTTGCTTTCCGGATATCTTCAAAATCCATGCCGCCCACATCCCCTGACTTTTCTAGTTCGGTAAAAAGAGTTTTCAAATCCTCACGATACTCCTTGGAGGCAACTGCCCATCCCCGACAATACTTTGAGGTTAAGGCGTCATGTTGCTTTAGGTCATTTTCTTCGCAGACCGCAAGGTGGGTCGCGTAGTGATCCATTCCGCTCACACTGTCTGGAAACTCCAGTGCTGACAGAAATTGCGCCCTCACGAGCGGCACGTCCACTTTCTCCTTGAAGAATCTTGGATAACTTGACCACGGATACTCCCGTAAATCCTCCAAAGTCACCATCCCGGCTCTGACCGGGTTGAGGTGAATGTAATTGACCAAACCAAGCATCGGGCGCCCCTCCTCAATCAATAGACTCTTGTAGCGGCTTTGAAAAACATGACCGCGCTCTTTGCGATACGCATTGAAGCGGTTCCCGAAGGTGCCTTGAAGCCATCGCATTCCCTCCACGAGGTTGGCTTCCGGGGTTTCCAGAGCCAGATGGTAATGGTTGCTCATGATCACGTAAGCGTGCAGACGCCATTGACACTTTTCACACGCCTCAAAAAGTGCTTTTTCAAAGGCCTCAGCCGCTCGACCTTCAAAAACGTCCTTGCGGTAGTTTCCCCGACTGATGACGTGATACCTCGCTCCCGCAAATTCCAACCTCGGTTTTCTTGCCATCGCAACAGTTCATCATGGGAGTGGATGCCTGTCAAATTATAACTTCTGGGACTGACCCCTTCGGTTCAAGCTCTATTCCTCGCGGCCGCGAGCGCGTGTGAGCCACAGCGCCAGACAAAACAAGACAAGCAATAATGTCCCCAGCGCCGCTCCAAACGGCATGTTCCGCGCCGACGTAAATTGCTTCTGGATGACTTCTCCGATGGTGGGATTTGATCCTCCGCCCATGAGGGTTGTGATCGCAAACATCGCGATCGACGGCACGAAAACAAGTAGGGCTCCGGCAACAATGCCCGGCCGCGTTAACGGGATGATGACTTTGGAAAACGCCCGCACCGGGCCAGCACCAAGGTCATAAGCGGCCTCAATCATAGCCCCATCCAACCGCTCGACACTCGTGTAGATTGGCAAAATCATGAAGGGCAGGTAGGCATACACGAGCCCCA
>JBDNGG010000151.1:0-11430 GCA_041689405.1 Terrimicrobiaceae bacterium
AAGTTGCTGCCGATGCAGCGTTCTTCGGCGATTTAGGTAACCGGCTTCCCTGTGCCGATAAGTTCGACGGCTTGGGCTTTGAACTCAGGACTATAACGTTGACGGGGTTTATCATTCATATCGGCTTTTGTAGAGGTTACTGGTCCAAGAATCTAGCTCACCTCAGAGGGTAATGTTGCGCCAACCGGTCGGATGGAAACCCTTTCGGATCGCCGCAACATTATAGTGATCGCAGACGAAGCGCACCGGTCGCAATACGGCTTTGGAGGGCGGGCGAATGACAAAGGTGAGATGTCCTACGGGTTTGCCAGCAACCTGCGTGATGCCTTGCCGAAGGCGTCGTTCATTGGCTTTACCGGCACACCCATCGAGAAAACTGATGCCAATACGCGGTCGGTGTTCGGCGATTATATTTCCATCTACGATATTCAGCGCACCGTGGCGGATGAGGCGACGAAGCCAATCTATTACGAAAGCCGCATCGCCAAGCTAGCCCTGAATGCCGCCGAGTTGCCAAAGTTGGACGCGGAGTTTGAGGAAATCACCGAGGGCGAGGAGCTGACAAAGAAGGAGAAGCTCAAAACCAAATGGGCTGCGCTGGAGGCATTGGTCGGCGATCCAAAGCGCATCGCGCTCATCGCCGCCGACCTGGTGACGCATTTCGAGAAGCGCGTGGAGGCGATGGACGGCAAGGCGATGATCGTCTGCATGAGCCGCCGCATCTGCGTGGATCTTTTCAATGCGCTGATCAAGCTCCGGCCCGAGTGGGACGCTGAGACGTTGAAAGTCGTGATGACCGGCAGCGCCGAAGACGGCCCCGAGTGGCAGCGGCACATCGGTAACAAGACCCAGCGCCGCGAACTAGCGTTTCAAAAACCCGAAAGACCCGTTCAAAATAGTGATCGTGCGCGACATGTGGCTGACCGGATTCGACGCGCCCTGCCTGCACACGATGTATGCCGACAAGCCGATGCAAGGCCACGGCCTCATGCAGGCCATCGCCCGCGTGAACCGCGTGTTCAAAGACAAGCCCGGCGGCTTGATCGTGGATTACCTCGGCCTCGCCGATCAGCTCAAGCGAGCGCTCGCCACCTACAGCGAAAGCGGCGGCCAGGGCAAGCCGACGTTCGATACGAAACAGGCGATCGCTGTCATGATGGAAAAACACGGCATCGCCTGCGCCATGATGCACGGCTTCAAGTGGGACAAATGGACGACTGGCACTCCGTCCGAACGCCTGCAACTCATCCCTGCTGGCCAAGAGCACATCCTCGAACAGCAAGACGGCAAAAAACGATGGGCTCAGAT
This sequence comes from Terrimicrobiaceae bacterium, assembly GCA_041689405.1. Lineage (GTDB taxonomy): Bacteria > Verrucomicrobiota > Verrucomicrobiia > Chthoniobacterales > JAATET01 > JBDNGG01. Next base: position 1,309 of record JBDNGG010000151.1, read on the forward strand.
CGTGACAGAACTCTCTCGCGCGTTCGCCCTCTGCGCATCCACCGATGAGGCGGCAGCGATCCGCGACGACGTTTCCTTTTTGACTCACCCGCCGCCTCTCGGCGGGTTCGCCCTGCGGGCTTCGCTTCGCTCAGTCTGTCTCGCCTCCCGCCAGTCGGCTCGGCTCCAAGCCCTCCAAGCCGCGATCCGCCAACTCGTTTCCAGGGCCATCACCACCGAAGGCGAGATCATTGATGTTTTCACCGCCGCCGGATTGAAGAAGCCAGACATTGGGATTCTCAGCCCGCAGTTCCTCGCTGAAGTGCGCGGATTAAAGCACAAAAATGTCGCTGCCGAATTGTTGGAGAAATTGCTGAAGGACGAGATCAAAGTGCGCTCCCAGAGGAACCTCGTGCAGGGCCAAGTATTCAGCGACAAGCTGAAAAAGACGCTCACCGCCTACCACAACCGCGCCATCTCCACGATGGAAGTGATTGAGGAACTCATCAAGCTGGCGAAAGAAATGGACGCCGCCACCAAGCGCGGCGAAGACCTTGGCCTGACGGACGACGAAGTCGCCTTTTACGACGCCCTTGCCGCCAATGAAAGCGCGCTCAAAGCGATGGGTGACGACAAGTTAAAGGTAATCGCCGCCGAACTCATCACCCAAGTGCGCAAAAGCGTGACCATCGACTGGACGCTGCGCGAAGGTGCCCGAGCCAAAATCCGCGTGATGGTGAAACGGATTCTGAACAAGTACGGGTATCCGCCGGATCTACAGGACGAGGCCGTCAAGATTGTGCTCAGGCAAGCGGAGCTGCTGTGCGCGTATGAGATAGAGTAGGGCGAGAATGGCAGTGGAACGGAAATAACCACCAAGGCACCGCGTCCCGAGCTAGACACCTTCTGCAAAGCGGGACTCTGTAAAAAAAGCAGAGCCCCCTCCGCAGTGGACTGCGTTGATATTCTGCTCAAACTGCGTAGCGGCGACATCAAATCGCTGCGAACGGTTTTGGTGCCGGAGGGATTTTAGCCGTCCCTCAATTGGTCGACCGCAGAAGTAACCTCATTGAGCTGGCGGCTCGATCAAATGATCGTTCGTTGACTGAAATGTGACATAATTGGTGCCCAGGCCTTTGGCATAGGGAGTGGAGACGCCCGACACTTCCTTACCTTTGTTCGGGCCTTCACCGTCGGTGAAACTGCGATTTAGCATAGTTTCGGCAATAATCCAGCCTCGTTCAGTGATTTCCGCCTGCGCGGCAAAAATCTCTGCCTGCACCAGCGCATAGTTATGCCCTTCCTGCACAAGCTTGCCTGCCGGGTCAATTTCCACCCGGAAGCGATCCACATCGCGTTTCTCAAAATCACACATGGTCGGATAGATTTCCGTGCCACGACTCGTCGCTCGTACAAGCTTAAAGCCATGACCTTCGAGTATGAGGTGTATTTCCTGCGCGCGGGCGAGATAGAATGATTGGACCAGCTTGATGCTTTGCTGATCAAATTTTTCCAGTGCAGACAAGGCGTTGTGAAAGGTGTTTTGTTTTAAACCATCGCTGAACCGTGAGGCAAATGCTTCACCCGCATTCAGATCGTCCAACACTTGGTTGAATCCTGCCGTTGCTTTGTCGGGATGCTCATTGCTGTAGGCCCGCAATGCCCTGGCGCTATATTGCCCGAAGCTGCGCAACGACTGTAGGCTTCCCGCTTTTCCATCATCAAAAAGCGATGCTACTTCGATGCCCGTTTCTTTCTCGAAGAGTTTGGCAGCGGCAGGGTCAATTGCCGATGCCGACGGATTGACAGAACCGTCGCTCGTAAAGACGGGTCTCACACCGGAATCGTCAACGAACATATCAAAACCGACGATGCGCGAACGGGCCCGGATGGGATTTGGTGGCGCATTGCGTTTTAAATGCTCAACCCATTTAGCATTGGCGGGCTGCATATCGTTGGCGTACTGCTCGTAGGAGCGCAATACACGGTCGAATAGCGGCCTGATTTCTGCATCGGCGCGTTCGAGAGCGATTTGCTTGATCGCTTTTTCGGGCTGCTGCGCCTTGAGTCGTCTCAGCTCTGCAATTTTTTCAGCAATCTTTTCTGCGAATTCCTGAGTGCCGAGTTTTTCTTTTCCTTTCGCTTCCTGGTAAGCGCCTTTTTTGATGTCGCCGACATAATATCCCTCGGCAAGCACTTCAAGTATCGCCGTCTTGATCAACTCGGCGGCGACAATATTGTCCTTGCCGCCGATGTGCAGCAGCATTTCCGCCGCAGCATCAATGAGCGCCACCGGATTGGCCTTGTTTTGTCCTGCAATGTCATCCGCCGTGCCGCCCATTGTTTCAAACATGGAGACAGATTTGGGGTTATTCGGGTTGGTATTGTTCGAACTGACCAGCCCTACGCCGCCGGTCACTTTGGCGGCGATATCCGAGCCGATGTCACCGAACATATTGGTCGTCACCACGACATCAAATTTTTCAGGTGTTGCACCAATTGCAGCCAGCCCGTCATCAATAATCATGAAATTGGCTTCGATCGCCCGATCCCCAAGCATTTGCGCGGTATAATCTTTGGCAACCCGAAGGAATGTTTCTTTGAACAAGCCACCGGTAATTTTTAGGATGTTGGGTTTTTCCAGGCCAGTGACTTTTTTGCGACCGTCGCGCAGCGCTGCTTCAAATGCCGCCCGGCAAATAAGCTCGCAGCCTTCCGGCGTCTGATGGCGAAGTGCCTGCGGGTAATTGCGCGCGAGGCGATGCTCAATCGAGGCGTAGAGATCTTCCACATTCTCGCGCACGAAAAGAATGTCTGCACCTTTCATACCCGGTGCGATTGGATCGAGTGTAACGCAGCGGCGAATATTCGCGTATTGCTCAAAGGCTTTTCGGATGGTGACATTGCGGCTCGGCTCGTCCCCTTCATCAAGCGTTCTGAGCGCACCTTTCAGCACGGCTGACGAGCCAGCAGCATCCAACAAGGTCTTTTTTTCCAATTCCGTAATCATGGCCTTGGTGGCTTCACGCACTTCCAGCTTTAGCTTCGCGAGGATTTTTTTGTAAAAGTCATTGATATTGCCGCCGGCCTTGGCTTCCGCTTTCGCTTCCATCTCAAGATGCGCAGCGACAGCAACCGGATCTTCGGCACCAAACTGCGTTGCATAGATGTCGGGCGCATTTTGCTGTAGAAGAGGGAATAGATCCTTGGCATCCGGATACCCTAGGATGCCTTCGCCATACTCGATTTCTACACCCGTGGCTGCCAAAACTTTCTTCGTGGCTTCTACGCATTCCGGTCCGATCCCCTGACCCTTGATGATTAATATTTTGTTCTTACTTTTTTCCATAATTGAATTTCCGGGTAGTATTAGAGGACCTGAGAATAACTGAGTCAGGGTGCATTTTCCCGTAGGATGGGATCTTGAGCGGATCAATTGAAGGTGCTTAAAAACTGCTGACCGCGTGGCTGGAAGGAATGTTTGATTCTATCAGAGATGAAAACGCAACGTCTTTGTGCCCCGAAAGTGCAGGTAGATGCACCCCGTGCACAATTTCAGACGGAATTCCTCCATTCGACTAAACTGATGTCATTTCGTTTGCCCTGGGGCTGACACTCGCCCATCTGTTCGGAATGGTGAGGCTGGCAGCCCATCCTTATTGAACAAATTTCCGCCGATTGGGTCGTTCCCCCAAGCATGTCTGACTACCACAGGATCGGCGCTTTCTTTGCCGTTGCTGGCAATCTCTAGATTAACCGAAGCCCCGGCTTAGAGATGGCTTCCGGATGCAGCTCCCATTTCACTTCCGAGTCGGTTAAGACGTGCTTGGATTATTTTCCCAGGGTCACGCTACCCGGTTGGCTAGCCGCTGCCCTGCCCCAGATTCGAATCGGTGCATCCGGTTGGAGGAGCATATTTTCGCCGATCAGCGAAGGTGCTAGCAGGATACCGGAAGTGGCGTACCGAAATTTCATGAAGAAATCGAAGGATTGCGAGCAAGGACGCAGGCCACAATACGGACATCATCGGTCAACCCGATTTCGGGAATCGAATCCGGGATAAGGTCGAAACCTTTGAGAAAATAGTTCACCGCCACAGCCGCCTCCGCAATATCTTTGGGCAGTGGATCCTTGGCCTCCTGTGCCCTGGGTGATGAAAGAAACCTACAAAGAACATCCAAGCCGTCATGCAGATCACGATGCTGGAGTGCCTGCTCACTTTGAAGTTTCACCTCTATTTCCTTTCTCAAAAGCGGAAAACGGCGCACATCATCAGTAGAGACTTCGCCCCGTGCTGCCTCGATATATTCATCGAGGGAAATTGCCTTCCCCGGCGTGTTATGAGGGTAAAGAATGTGCGTGCGGTGGATGCGGGATCTGTAGGAGGTTTTCATTAAATTATCGGGTTATTGCTCTCGTCGTTCCACGGGGGGAGGGAAAGGAGGGGATCAACGGTGGTAACGTGCCCCTTGAATCTCAAATTGCAAATTCCGATCTTTGGAACAATATCTTCGTAAAAACCGAATGAACATTCAGCTCAATTATCATCATTTGCGTTATTTTCTGGCGGTCGCGGCGCAAGGAGGAATCAAGGCGGCATCGAGCGTGGTGAACGTCTCATCCCCGACTCTGAGTGCGCAAGTGCGGGAGCTGGAGGCATTCTTCGGACGTGAGCTGTTTCGGCGCGAGGGACGAAAGCTGGTGCTGACGGAAGCGGGGCAGATGGTGCAGCGGTATGCAGAGAGGATTTTTTCATTTGGCGATGAGATGATCGAAGTGCTCGGACGGGGCGGGGCGGACGGTGTGGAGACGGTGTTTTTGGGGATTGCAGATTCGGTGCCGAAGCTCCTAGTTTCGCGAATCCTGAGCCGGGCATGGGAGGTTTTTCCCACGCTGCGGGTGGTGGTGCGGGAGGGATTGCCGAGCGAGTTGTTTCCGGCCTTGGCCAGCCATCAAGTAGATCTCGTAATGGCCAACGAAAGGGCGCCAGCATCATTTCGAACGTTGTTATTCAGCACGCCGGCAGGAAGGTTTGGAGTTCGTTTCGCGGCGGTGGCAGCGCTGCAAAAGAGGTTTCGAACAGCGAAGGGGCTTGGTGGGTTTCCGGTCTTGGTGCCCACGAAAGAGTCGCCCTTGCGGCGGGACTTGGATCGCTGGTGGGCAGAGACGAAAACGGTGCCGGAGATTCGAGCGGAGTTCGACGATGCGGCGGCCATGTATGAGCTCGCAGCGGCGGGGGTCGGAGCGGCACCGGTGCTCGACGTTGTAATGAGGGACGTCGCGAAGCGGTATGGACTGGTCGGCCTGCCGTGCGTTACAGGGATTGAAGAAGATCTCTATATCATCACCTCCAAGCGGGAAATCTCGCACTCGGGCCCGAGGGTCATCTCTGAGGCGGCGATGGAAATCTCCCGGTGAGCCGACGGTCACCCATGTGTCCGTTCATACCGCGACGCTGGGAAGTAATCCAAACTGGTGTTAGCGTCCATCCCCTTGCATACTCCGATGTTGAAACTATCGTCCGAAGGTGTTTTCAAAAAAATCGCATATGGTGGAGAATAGAATACGCCCGTTTTTGTCCTTCAAAATTGGAAGATGAGAACCAATGCCTGGTGACTCTCTCTGGCGAAACCACCGGTTTGTTCGCCTTTTTGCGGCACATGTCGTCAGCCTGGTCGGAAGCGGGCTGAGTTCCGTCGCCCTTGGCTTGCTGGCGCACCAACTCGTCGGAGCCTCGGCGTCAGCAGTGCTGGGCATTACGCTCACCATCCGGATCGTCGTAATTGTCCTCTGCGCCCCGTGGGCCGGTTGGATCAGTGACCGGATCGGGGCGCGTAAGGCCATGATCGCGAGCGACCTTTCGCGAGCGCTCATTGTTGTCGGATTCTTTTTCGTCGAGGAGGTCTGGCAAATTTACGCGTTGGCAGTATTGCTCAATTTGGGAGCAGCGATCTTCACTCCTGTTTACAAGGCCGTCATCCCTGGTATCACGACATCCGTACAGTATCCGCGGGCCTTGGCGCTCGGATCTGTCGCCTACGATACCGCGAATATTCTCGGTCCGTCGCTGGCTGCGCTGACAATTGCCATTTTCGGTTTCCGCGGAAATTTCGTTATGGATGCCCTTACTTTTCTCGTTAGCTCGGCATTGATCTTCGGTCTGCCCCGGCTGGCGACAGCTAGCCAGACGGCTACACAACCAGTTCCTCTAACCCACGGGATCTCGGCAATGCTTCGCCGCTGGCCGCTACGTGAAACACTCTACCTGGCACTCCAGGTGGGCATCGCAGGCGGATTCGTGCTTGTAGCCACGGTGAATTTTGTCAAAGACCAGCTTGCACTACCAGACACAGCTTATGCCTGGGCTATGGCCGCCTACGGCATCGGGTCTGTGCTCGGTGCGGTAGCCTACGGGAAGGCCATGTGTGGGATTCGACGTGCGCTTTTCCATGCTGCCACGCCAGCGATGCTTCTGGCACTCGTGGGAGCCGGCTACTTCGAGCGTTTCGAGCCGCTGCTCATCGCGTGGGCGCTGGCAGGAGCCGGGCAATGCATCCTCGGCATTCGTGGCAACGAACTCCTAGCTGCCAACAGCACGCCCGAAGAACGCCCCCACATCTACGCCGCGCATTTTTCGCTTAGCCACGTGGGCTGGGGCCTTAGCTATCCACTGGCGGGATTTGCAGTGACATTTTTAGGTTTTGGAACCAGCGCTTATCTCTTCGCGGGATTGCTGGCAGCGGTCTCCCTTCCCGTTTGGATCTCTCAGTTGCGACTGGTCACAATCCACACACAATTTCAGGACCGAACGCACAGCCATAGCGCATTCGATCCGCCCGGCGACTACCACACCCACGAACATCGCCACGGTGACCTCGTGCATTCCCATCCTCACCAACATGGAGTCCCGCATAAGCATTGAGCGCGGACCACGATTCTGATCCGGACGTTTCGTTTTGTCATTCCTTGTGAACTGCGTAGTTTGTTTGGAAAATGAGCTTTCCCGTCGGAACCATCACATTTCTCTTCAGCGATATCGAAGGGAGCACGCGCTTGGGGGAAAAGCATCCGGTATCGATGGCGGCCTCAATAGCCAGGCACGATGCAATCATGCATGCCGCGATGAAGCAGCAGTGCGGATATGTTTTCAAGACAGCGGCTGATGCCTTCTGCGTTGCCTTTGACACCGCCGCGAGCGCCGTCGAGGCGGCAGTCGAATCGCAACGCACCTTGCATTCCGAGCCATGGGGAGATACCGGGCCGCTGCGTGCGCGGATGGCAATTCACACTGGCGCTGCGGAGTTCCGAGACGGCGATTATTTTGGAAATCCGCTGAACCGGGTTGCGAGGATCCACGCTGCGGCCCACGGCGGACAGGTGTTGCTTTCGCTGCCAGTTCAAGAATTGGTCCGCGATGCGATGCCTGCCGAGGTAGCGCTACGGGACCTCGGGGAACGGCGACTACGCGACCTCGCCCGCCCGGAACGTTTATTTCAAATCTTGGTGGATGGCCATCCCATGGAGTTTCCGCCGCTGAGATCGCTTGAGGTAATGCCGAACAACCTGCCGGGAAACCTGAATTCATTCGTGGACCGGGAGCGCGAGATGCAGCACGTCCGCGATATGCTCAGAGGGGGGGGGTCTAACGCCCACGGGCAAAGGCGGCACCGGAAAAACCCGCCTCGCGGTCGCACTCAGTGGCACGGGAAGCGTCGCGAGGGATCGCGGCGACAACGCGGCAAGCAGACGGCTAAAAGAGGAAAGTCTCGTGATTTACCGTTCCTCTGGAAACAAATGGATTACCGCCTACCTGCTCCGGGGCTTGCCAGATCGTGCCTCTCGTCGAACGACGCAGCCATCGCCGCCGGGCGAAATCTCGCAATCTCTGATGCTCTCGACTATGCACGCGGCTTGCACCCAACGTCCATGAACCCCGCCTGATTCCCATGGGATCCGTATCCGAGCGATTTTCCAGCCTCGAGCGTTTGATTGGCCGCAACGCGGTCACACGCATGGGATCCGTCCATGTCTGCGTCGTCGGCGTCGGCGGCGTCGGCTCGTGGACAGTTGAGTCCCTGGCCCGGTCCGGAATTGGAAAGCTCACGCTCATCGATATGGACGACGTCTGCGTGACCAATATCAATCGCCAGATCCAAGCGGTCACTGCCTCCGTCGGCATGCCAAAGATCCATGTCCTCGCAGATCGCGTCCATACAATTAATCCGGCCTGCGAGGTCATTCCAGTGTATGAATTCCTGACCCCCGACAATGCCACCCGCCTGGTCCCGGAAAAGGCAGACTATATCGTAGACGCTACGGATCGGATGTCCGTGAAAGCAGCGATCCTCGCACAGGCCCGCCAACTCGGCATCCCGGCGATCACCATCGGCTCTGCGGGCGGAAAGGTAGATCCACAGCGCATCCGCACCATGGACCTTTCCACCGTCGGGCGGGATGAACTGCTGCGCCAAGTGCGCCGAAAACTCCGCCGTGACTACGGATGGGAAAAAGGCGAGGGAAACCACTATGGCACTAAAGCCGTGGTATCCGACGAAGCACAAAAATTCCCGTGGCCGGACGGCACCGTGCGTGAAATCGCACCAGACGAATCCTGCAACCTACGCATGGATTGTGCCACCGGGTTTGGCGCGGCGGCTCATGTCACCGGAGTTTTTGGCTTCATTGCAGCAGGCGAAGTCATCCGCCACCTCAGCACTCCCTAATTTCCTTCGCACCGCATGCCGGCGAGCTTGCGCGGTGAGAATCCCATGATACAGAAAGCGCCTTATGGCTGACGATTCCCTCAAGACCTTACTGCTACCACTGGCGCTCATCATCGTTCTTTTTGGAATGGGGATGAGCCTGACGCCTGCCGATTTCCGCCGGGTCCTGATTGCCCCCCTGGCAAGTGCAGTGGGGTTGGCATGCCAGCTTTTGCTACTGCCATTGGTTGCACTCGCGCTGATCACGGCGCTCGGCATTCCAGGAGAGACCGCAGTCGGGCTGATGCTGCTCGCGGCGTGTCCAGGTGGCCCGACATCGAATTTGATCTCGCACCTTTCCAAAGGTGACACGGCCTTGTCAGTGACGCTTACCGCTGTCTCAAGCGTGGTCGCGGTGTTCACAATCCCGTGGATCGTTGGGCTTTCGATGGGGCACTTCCTCGGGGATACGACGGAATTTCAACTGCCATTCCTTAAAACCCTGACTCAACTGGCCATCGTTACACTCCTCCCGATCCTGCTCGGCATGGGTCTGCGGAAGGCACTGCCCGCCTTTGCGGCGCGGATGGCCCGCCCGGCAAATGTGATTTCCATCGTATTTCTTGCAGTGGTGATCGCCATGGCCGTGCTCCGAGAGGACGACTTGGCCGCTCAGTTCCGGATCGCTGGCCCGGCAGCGGTGGCGCTGAATGTCCTGACAATGACGCTCGGGTTTGGTTTGGCGGCGCTCTTTCGCCTATCCCGACCTCAGCGGATTACGGTCTCGATCGAAGCTGGCATCCAAAACGGCACGCTTGCCTTGGCCATCGCGCTCGGACTGCTGAACAGCCCAAACATCGCGATGCCCGCCGTGGTTTACAGCCTGTTTATGTTCGTTAGCGGTGCGTTTATGGTCATTCGCTTCGGCTGCCAGGAAACGAATACTCTCGCTCCTTGATTTACGCTTCTTCGCTATTTCCAGTGGGGTTGCGACTCCTTCAGCCCGGAGGGCTTGCGGAAATTAGCCGGTGGTGCCAACCCTGAGCTTTCTACACACCTTTTTGGGTATAATAGTGAAGAACGATTAACGCAATGGGAGGGGAAAACAACAGTGCGGTTTGAGAACTCGCTGCCCGACTCGCTTGTGGGAGGAAAACGAGCACGCCGGGCATGAGCGGGATTTTGCGCTGTTTGTCGCCGGGTTGACTTCCGACGAGGCGAACCCTTTTTTTTCTACCATGAAGAGCATGAAGGACAGGAAGGGGGCCAAGGCTGAGGAAGATTTTTTCTGAATCTTCATGCTCTTCATGGTTTTAATTCTTTTCTCCTCGGCCCGGGGTGTCCGCGTCCGCGCGGATAGCCGAAGAATACGCGCCCGTCACGGCCAGTAGGTGGCAACTACCGAAACTCGTTGCGGGGCATATTTTCTGCCAACCACCGG
>JBDNGG010000152.1:0-1624 GCA_041689405.1 Terrimicrobiaceae bacterium
CTGAACGCCCGCTACAAACTTTACAACACCCTCAAGCACCATGATTTGTTCCGACGCCTTGCCATAGAGCAATCGGCCATTCCCGCATGGCTGGCTATCCAGATGGATTCCGAACATCTGTCGGTCTATTTTGGCACGGTCGAAGCGTTGGACGGCAATACAGAAATTCCGATGAGACCCGATGCCACATCAAATTACGAATGCCTCGCCCGCAATATGCCGCACGGGTTGGACATCAGCCACCACAAGAATACCTACGAACTCAGATCGCATTCCACGCGGAGGGATCAGACTATCCTTTCTCCAATCGGCAAACCTGCCCGCCAAATCTATCTCCACCTCTGCTGCGAGGGGTGGCAGGAATTCGGACCATACGGGTGGTTGAGTTTTCAGGACAGTCTTCGTGCGATTGTGGATGAGGCGGGAACGGTGATCGCCGCGTGGGACGGCCATACATGGAGAATTTCTACTCCCGAGTTCCAAGTATACGCCTGAACTTCGGTGAAAATCATCCGCGGACAACGGAAACAGTGTGTTTGCCGCCACCGGAAGAAGTCTATGCTAAAGCATCTTTACAGCAACGCATTTTTACACTAACTTCCCAGTTATGAGAACGACCCTCGACCTGCCAGATCCGCTCTTTCGTGAGGTAAAAACCCGCGCTGTCCAGCAGGGGGTGACGCTCAAGGACCTGCTCGCCCGATACATCCAAGCCGGAATGAACGCACCGGCATCGGAAACCTCTCGTGTTCCGCGCGCCCACGTCCCGCTTCCGTATTTCCGAAAAACCGAAGGCCCCGCCATACCAGCACGCAGCAACGCGGAGCTTTTTGCCATCCTTGAGGGAGAAGACATCGCTAACTACAGTCGGGCGGTGGCACCATCCCAGCTAAATCCCTGATGGATCTCCCCGATGTCAATCTGTGGCTTGCTTTCAGCGATCCAAATCACGCCCAGCACCCTGCGGCCCGGAATTATTGGGACGAGCATCGCTCCGATTCCATCGCCTTTTGTCGGATGAGTATGCTTGGGTTAATGCGCCTCGCCACACACCCGGGAGTCATGCAGAGGAATCCATTTACCCCTCGGGAAATCTGGGGCATCTATGGAGCCTATCTAGCGATGCCCATCGTCCACTTCCTGCCGGAACCTGCTTCGCTCGATTCCGCCTTTTCCACGCTCACGCTCGCCACGGATTTTCCGCAGCGCCTTTGGACGGACGCCTACCTCGCCGCCTTTGCCCTCGCCAGCGGCTGCCGCATCGTCTCGTTCGATGCGGATTTTGCCCGCTTCCCCAAGCTTGATTTCCTCCACCTCCAGCCTTGAGAAACAGCCACCAAAGCCAGCCGCCATCTTTCCTCACCTCAATTTCGAAAGCCTGATAAAGGCACTCTCGAGGCATAGAGATGAGATCGAGGGCGATTGCTGGAAGTGCGGTGGCGCGTTCTTTTTTGGAGGGGAGGGATTTGTCGGTGCCGTCGCGGGAGTGCAGGAGCAGGCAGACGCTGCACGGAAGGGCAAGATTGGCTAGCATATTGGGGTTGAAGCAGCAGGTGAAGTCCTCGCCGAAAGTTGCATCGCGGCGGTAGTGATTACGGTTTTCGACTCCGGCTCTGGGGGAAGC
>JBDNGG010000153.1:0-5210 GCA_041689405.1 Terrimicrobiaceae bacterium
ATCACGTTGCTCTACACCCATGGTGTCTGCACCGGGCGCATCGATTTGCACACGTTTGTTGACGTCGCATCCACACGGGCGGCGAAAATCTTTGGATTGTTCCCGCGCAAAGGAACGATTCAACCCGGCGCCGATGCCGATTTGGTAATTTTTGATCCTGCCCATCGCGGCCGCATCAGCGCGAAAACCCAGACGATGAATGTCGATTACAGCGCCTTCGAGGGCTGGGGAATACAAGGGCGCCCTGAGATCGTCACGCTCCGCGGCGAGGTGGCTGTCCGCAATGGGAAATACGTCGGGTCGCCAGGCCGCGGACAATTTCTCCGACGGTAATCAATCAGTCGCTGTCGGATTCCACGCGGAAATCCTGCGCCAGTAATTCCTCCAACTCGGACATGGCGATGCGAAGCGCTTCACGCACCCGGACGGCGGCGGGATCTGGATCGAGTGGAGGCGCAAATACAGCCGCAAATCGCGTGGCAAACGCTTTGTTCGCACGGGCATCACCGGCGAGGTTAAAAAGTGCTTCGACACGTGCGACGCGCTTGCGTGCCTCAAGGATTTTTGCCATGGCCGCCTGCTCGCTAAGAATCCCCTGAGCGACCTGTCGCAGTTGTTGGCACTCGAATGCACGGCAGCGCTGCGGACGGTCGGAATAAATCGTACATTGCTGGCCATCATGGGCTGGACACGGTTGGGGAATATGATGGCCATCGCTCCGGCTCTTTGCCCGCAAGCCCAGTGCAGCAAGCTTGCGCGCGGAATCCTCCGGCTGCAACCGCACGCTGAAGAACATCACGCCATTGCAACACATCCCGCAGGCCGCACAAAGCCGACTTGCCACCTCGACAGGATCAGACGTTGCAGGAACGGACATCCGCATATGTCGTCAGCTTTCTGCCGGGCTGTAAAGCGGAAGTGCAGAACCTGAGGATTTTGCTGCATGATCCCGCAAACCATGGCACCGTCTGAGTCATGGCAAAAATTACCGGCTTTCACCATACTGCGATCCGTAGCGCGGATTTTGATTCGAGCGTGAAGTTTTACACCGAAGTCCTCGGGCTGGTTCCAAAGATCACCTGGGGCGAAGCACCGAAGCGTGCCGTGATGATCGACGCGGGGGATGGAAATTACGTCGAAATCTTCGAGCGGGACGCCTTTGAATCCGGCGAATCCCCGATCCTGCACTTTGCATTCCGCACCGACGACTGTGCTGGAATGCTTGAAAAAGCCCGCGCCGCCGGAGCAGAGGTCACGATGGAAACCACCGAGGTCACCATCGCGTCGAACCAAGGCCCTGTCCCGGTGCGCATTGCCTTTTTCAAGGGTCCCGATGGTGAAATCATCGAGCTCTTCGAAAACTCAATCCTTTAGAATCCTACCCTCCACGTGAAGCGAACGAGACGCCGATCTGGCCATCCTCAGCGTGTTGCCGAGCCGCGAGAAGTCCTCGGACTAAACCTATGGGCGATCGTTGTCATTGACGGCAGCGGCATCCGGAATTCGGCCGTAGCCGAGTATCGCGAGGTGGAGCGCACCGTGGAAAACGCTCGCCGCGCGGTCGAAAATTTCCAATCTGCAGATCTCTCTGCGTTTCAACGCTGGGAGGCGACACATTTTGGCTCCCTGCTGACCCGGCTTCGGGAGCTAACCACCGAGATGCAGCGCAAGGAGCATATCCTCTATCTTGTGGAGGAGGAGGTTTACATGACGGGGTGTTCCAAACGGCGGGCCTACGCAAGGGTCATGGATGCGATGAATCGTCCCCCCGATGAAAATGACGATGACATAGATTCGGAAGGTGATGATTTTTTTCACGATTCGGACCACGCTAGAAACGACTCGGACATCGGCGATGATGGTGGTGGCGAGCGGATGTTTGGTGCAACCGATCTTCCTGACGATTTTGATATCCGCGAGTTCGATGCCCTGCCAAAGGCTCAAAAAGCGGAGTTTCGTAAGGAATACCAAATGCTTTCCGAGATGTATCACGTCATGACCGGACAGCGCGCGCCGCGTCTAGATGTGCTGCTCGACGCCGAGCGCCGGAAGCACGGCATTTTTAGGGGCCGCGCGGAGAAAGCCACCGACATTGTGGAACCCGAGAGTCCGGCTCAGCGGTTCAAGACGCTTTATCGTAAGCTCGTTCGTAAGTTGCATCCAGATGGGAATCACCATCACGGTCCCGCGGAACTCGCTCTTTGGCACGATGTTCAGACAGCATATCAATCGGGAGACCTCGCGCGGCTGGAGGCCGTAGCTGCCCGATATGAATTGTCAGTCGCTGACGCTGTGGATTCGATTCCGGTGGGAACAATCCATGACGCCATCCGCGATATCAAAGGTGCGTTGCGCGAAGTCAACCGACAGGTGAAATCCCTGCGAGCCCATCCTGCATGGAAATTTTCCTCAAAAAAGCCTGCCGATCGTCAGCGACTGCTGGTCAGTCGCCGCCGCGAACTCACCGAGGAGTCGGCAGACGTCGAGCGCCGCTTGGCACACTTAACATCGACACTCGATCGCTTGGTAGAAAAACAAAAGCCGCGAGCCAAGCGCTGAGTTCGATGAATCCAAGTCTCCCAGCGAAGAACCAAGAAAAATATCCTCGTCACAGACATCGATGGCACGATGACCAGGTAGGATTTCTACGATCTCGCGCGAAAGAAGTGGACGCTCACACAATCCGACGACCCATGGGATGCGTGCCTTTCGGGGAAAATCCCGCATTCCGATGCGCTTGCTACGATATTTTCCCGTATTCACGCGTCCGAGGCGGAGTTAATGGAAATTGTCACCGCCATGGAGTTGGTGCCACAGCTTGCAGACTCGATCTCATGACTCCGGAAACATGGACGGGAGGTGTGTGTGGGATGAGCTTGATATATCAACCGTCTGGTGAATCAGCCAAACGCATCGATCGTGGTGCGTTCGAATCCCGGAGGATTCGGTCCTGCTGTCGGTCTTATTTCGAGCCGACCTGTGGATGCACCATTTCTCTCGCCGACGGCTGGCATTGATAAGTTAGCCGTTGTAACTGCCGCGTTGGCTCCGGCCGAGGTAGTTGCTTTTGCGGGTGATGGCAGGCCTGATCTCAAACCCATTGTGCGTGTCGATCCTCGATTTCGTTTTGTGCGCGGCTGGTTGCCTGACAAACTGGCATTCCTAAGCTGATACGCATGAAACCTGACGCACTGGACCGCATGGGCGTCTATGCAAGGCGACATGAGTTCTCGCCCGTCGTGGTTTTGATCAGCTCCGGATTGGGTGCTGAATTATTCGAGCGGATTGATCATGCGCTAGCCTCTGGGATATCGCTTGCACACACAGACGAAAGAGACACCCCTGTAGCCGCACCGTCAAGATCTCCCAGCAGCTTCCGACCGGGACCCGCGCAGTTATTGGATGCGGTGGAGGCAAGGCTTTGGATATTGCAAAATATGCAGTATTCCTCGCATGCCTTCCCGATCTGGTTGTGCCGATTTTGTTGTCCGATGGCGGATATTGCAGCCCGCAATCCATCTTTACGATCAACGGCCGCCGCGGATCCCTGCCCTCGGGCAATGCTTTCGAGTAATTATCGACACTGCGGTATGTCTGGGAGCGCCAAAGAGGTTGTGGCACTTGGGAGTCGGAGATTTGGCTTCAGAATTTACCTCGGTTACCGACTGGAAGCTGGCATTCCACGCCGTAGGGACTCTGATGGACGATTTTGCTGCGCTCCTTTCCGATGCCAGTGTTTATCAATTTATCGCCCGGCCCACACATGAGTTGCAGGGGATGCGACTCCTCGCGACGGCGCTGCTTTACCGGGTCGAGGGCGCAGGAGTGCTCTTGAACGGTTTTATCGATCTTACGGATCCTACGCTGCGGTGGGATCGGATCGTATTTCGGTAAAAGTCAGCGCTTGGCTTAAAGACCCGGGTAAGTGTTTTTGGGTCCATGGTCGCCAGACCAAATTTTGCTTCGTAGCCGTAGTGCCATTCGTAGTTGTCCGCCAGCGACCAAGCGAAATACCCGCACACGTCATAGCCATCCCGGATCGCCCGTCCCACCGCTGCCAAATGGTCGGTGATATAGCTGATGCGTTGGGTATCGTCCTTCGTCGCGATCCCGTTCTCGGTTATCATCATGGGCTTCTTGTAACGGTCGCCCACCGTGCGGATCTGGTCGTAGAGTCCCTCAGGATTAATCCTCCAGCCCATCATGGTGAAATTGT
Source organism: Terrimicrobiaceae bacterium (assembly GCA_041689405.1). Lineage (GTDB taxonomy): Bacteria > Verrucomicrobiota > Verrucomicrobiia > Chthoniobacterales > JAATET01 > JBDNGG01. The sequence goes on from JBDNGG010000153.1 coordinate 4,217, forward strand.
GGCCGTGCCGATATGGCATCGACAAGTATACCAGCGGACCCACTTTCTGCGAATAATAATAGTTGATCCCCAGAATATCGCAGACGTCAGCGACTCGATCCAAGTGGTCGTAATTGGTGTGTATCATCGACCGTTGAAGATACCCGGTGACGTCGATCGGCGCACGCTCCCACCATGGCATAGCCTCCACGCTGACGATCTTCGCGCTCGGTTTCACGGATTTCACCAACTTTGCTGCATCGCGGAACATCGCCGCGCTGGCATCAATCGCCTTCCAGTAATGCCCGAATGCCATCACCATGCTCGGGGGCCATTGCCCTACTATATACGCGGTTGTGATCTGGCCATTAGGTTCATTTTGCGGAGCATAGTAGTTGGTGTAAGGCGCGGTAGCTTCAACCATGCGCGCGACGTAGGCATTCCAGCGTTCCCGGGCCATGGGATGGAGCCAGTTTGATGCGCTTGGGTTCTTCCGGTCATAGAGCCAGTCCGGAAACGTGAAATGCCACAGACAGACGATCGGTTCGATTCCGGCTTCTTTGAGTCGCCGTGCCATCCAGGCATACTCGCGGATGGCGGCTTCGTTATACACGCCAGGTTTCGGCTCGACGCGGGCCCATTCGATGCTGAACCGGTAATGGGTCGCTCCGATTTTTTTCAGCGCAGCAAGGTCTTTCTCGAAATGTGTCCAACTATACAGCGCGTTCCCTTTTTCCGGAGCTTTGCCTAGGGCTGTTATAATGTCCCAGTCAGTTGAAAAATAGTCCTTGTCGCCCTTCACAACTGCCGGGTCTTCATATTGATAGCTGCTGGATGCAAATCCCCACGCAAAGGGAGCGCTTAGATCCGGCGTCGGACGTTGAACATCCTGCTTCGGCGCGCGCGGCATCGGACCGAAGGTGGATGCACAACCGGACAGCATCACGCCAACAAAGGCGCCAATCAACGCCAGCCCCAAACGTCCTATAATCAAGTGGATTCTAAGCATAATTGC
>JBDNGG010000154.1:0-10418 GCA_041689405.1 Terrimicrobiaceae bacterium
CGGTGCCAAATTTCTCCGCATTTTCCAGTGCCACTGCTGGACAGATCAAAATTTCCCCGTAGGGAAACGTGATCACGTCCGTTGGGCCCTTGATATCGAGAAATTGCCGATGGACGCGTGCCATCACGGCGGGTGAGACCATAGAGATCGCAACTTCGTCGAAGGTGTTCAGCAGGACCGGTGCATCACTGCCCGGCGTTGTAAGACATCGAGGCAATGCAGAATTCATCACCCGCCGAAGCTGTTCAAGATCCACCGGAACCGCGCGCTGCCGGTTGGCAACGACGACCTCAGGCTGCTGCGGGTTTGTCTGGCTTTTTTGCCGGGGCATCCCTGGGTTCTTTCTGCTCCTTGGATTCTCTGCGCGGATAGGCGACACGCGAATGCATCATGTTCCCCAAGGTGGATCGGAAACTTTCACCGATCCGGCGTAATTGTGCCAATGTGAGTGGGCACTCATCAAGCTGATGGTTGGCGATCCGGCTATCGATCATGTCTGTGACTAATTCCTCAATGCGCTGCGGGGTGGGTCGCTCAATCGATCGGGACGCGCTTTCGACCGAGTCCGCCAGACTCAGGATGGCTGCCTCGCGGGTCTGCGGCTTTGGACCTGAATAAAGGAATGATTCCTCGCGAACATCCGGTATATCCTCGGCTCGCATCTTCATGATTTTTCCGCCAAGTCGCGCATCTTCCTGCTGTTGGCGGGCGCGTTGGTAAAAATACGTCACCAGCGACGTGCCGTGGTGCTGCTGGATGGCATCCACAACAAGCGGGTTAAGTTTATTTTTCAGTGCCAGATCAACACCCTCTTTGACATGGGCGATGATGATTAGCGCGCTCATCGTCGGAGTGAGACCGTCGTGGGGGTTGTGTCCCGGCGAGAGGTTTTCAGCGAAATAATCGGGCTTCACCAATTTCCCGATGTCGTGAAAATACGCCGACACGCGACAGATTGTCGGGTTCGCTCCGATGGTCTCGGCTGCGGCTTCCGCGAGGTTAGCCACAGCGAGGCTGTGGTGGTAGGTGCCGGGTGCCTCCATCGATAACCGACGCAAAAGCGGATGGTTCATGTCCGACATTTCCAGCCATGAAATATCCGTCGTTATGTTAAAGGTACTTTCAAATGCGGGCAGTAATCCGCTCACGACAACTGCGGTCGCCACGCCAATTCCTACGGCGGCCAGACTCTGCCATCCGATCATCGGCCAGTTGGTAAGCGCCATTGATTCCCATACGACGGGGCCGATCAACCCGAAGGCTGCTGCCATGAGCCATGTGGCAAAACCAATGAAAATCCCCGCCCGGATCAATCGATTGCGCCGCCGTACTTGGAGGGTGACAAAAACGGCAACAAATCCCGTGATTAGCGACATCACCATGAATACGGGATCAACCTGCCGCGGGAGGAATGTACCCCAGAGCGAGCAAAATACCGCTGCATAAAGCCCATGATTGCGGCCAAGGAGCACCGAGAGCACGAGCGGGGCGAATGCATACGGAATCAACAGGGGAGCCAACCGGGGGTCCAGTGCTCCGTCCGCTCCGCTTGCAATGACAATCTTAACGATGGCCAACTGGGCAAAACACGTGCCCAACACCAGAAAAAGGCGCGAGTTGCGCAGGAATGTCTCGGCGTGGTTGATCCATAGCTGCGTGATCGCTGTTGCGAAGATCAGAATGCAAATCAGCAGTCCTTTGACCGGTTCGCTCCGCTCACCCGAGAAGAGAAGGACTGCAAGGCCAAAAATAAATCCGATAAGGATAGCGTTGCGTGTCGGCCAGCCGGTTTCGAGGGCTTCAGTGAGCGGGTTTTCTGTGATGCGGCGCCGTGTTTTACCACTGGCAAGTCCCTGACTCACAAGGCGTCGTCGTTGAATGAATTTCCACATGGGCGTGTTCGTGCTGTGCGGTTGGTAGGACAGCGACCTATGTCAGGCTGTCCTGTAGTCCGCGGTGTTTTCGATACGCACGCAGGATGCGTTGGACGAGCGGATGTCGGACGACATCGCTCTCCATGAAAAAGGTGAATCCGATGCCATCTACGGGCCGGAGAGCATCCACCGCCTCAATCAGGCCGCTGCGTTTGTTTCTGGGAAGGTCAATTTGTGTTCTGTCGCCGGTGACGACACATTTGGAATCCGCGCCGAGCCGGGTCAAAAACATGAACATCTGCTCCATGGTCGTGTTTTGGGCTTCGTCCAGGATGATGAATGCATTGCTCAAGGTGCGACCGCGCATGTATGCGAGCGGGGCAATTTCGATGACGCCGCGCTCCATGTATTTTTGGAGTTCATCGGGCTCCAGCATGTCTTGGAGGGCGTCGTAGAGCGGGCGCAGATACGGGAGAAGTTTTTCCTTAAGATCTCCAGGCAAAAACCCGAGCGCTTCGCCTGCTTCCACTGCTGGACGGGTCAGCACGATCCGGCTGACTTGTTCCTGTTTGAGAGCGGATACGGCGAGGGCCGTCGCAAGGTAGGTCTTGCCGGTGCCTGCCGGGCCGACGCCGAATGTGACGTCGTGCCGGCGGATCATCTCGATATATGAACGCTGACCCTCAGTTTTTGGAATGATGGGTGGCTTGCGCTGTGAGCAGGTGATCTTGGCGTCAATCAATCCCGCCAATCCACCGCGTGCCTTTCCGTTGACGTTATTCAGCGCAAATTCAAATTCATGGCGTCGGATCGTGAGGCCCCGGCGTCGTGCATCGTCGAGTTGTTGAAACACGCTGCGGACGCGATCGATGGCATCGGGCTCCCCCTCCACACGGAGCACTCCATCACGGGCGACCACGCGCACGGAAAGATCGGCCTCCAGCTCACGGAGTAATTTTTCGTCGTTTGCGTAGAGCGACTGCAACGCCCGCGCGCTCTCAAATTCGAGGCTGACTACTTCGACTGCGGGATCAGGCATGGTAGTTATTTATATCCGTAAACGAGTGCCCAGTGGGTGCGTTCGACTGGAGACTTGCGGACTTCGACGATGGCGTAATATGTCCCGGATTGTTTAGGAGTGATCCGGGCACCCGCAAAGCGGCCTTTTTGCCAGACTTCCGATTGCGCGAGTTTGCCGTTGGAATCGTACAAATTCACACGCACAACGGCATCGTCCACATCGGTGCCCAGACAGAACCAGTATTCATTTCCGCGGAAAAGCTGAGCGAGCACGGCCTTTTGGTCGCCCACCCCGAGGTCGCCGCCCCAGGCATCCTGACGAAACGTAAATCCGCGCTCCACGTAGGGCGTCGCCGCCTCGTAGGCAAATGAAAGCGCGTCATCCACCGTGGCAAATACCGTGGAGCTAGGCATGGCCACGAGGGCCAACGCAAGAAGAAGGAACTTTCTCACAGGATCGATTGGGTTTTAGGCTTCGGCGGACGTGATGCTGATGACGAGCTCATTGGTCATCGTATGGATTTTTTCTACACTCTCGATGCTGATATTACGGCCGCCTTTTTCCTGAATCAGGGGTTCGATTTCGACAAGCATGGCGCGAATCCTCTCGACGAGGGCGCTGGATTTAAGGCGGGGGTTCATTCCGGCTAGGCGGCGGTTGAAGTAGGTCACTAAGTCCGGCTGATGCAACAACTCTGCGCGTTGAGGTTTGTAATCTTTGCGAACGATCGAAGTTAGGACTTCGGTGCCACGGATCCAGCCGCCGAGGCTCACCAACTGGGCGAGGTCTTCGTCATTGAGTTCTGTCATTGCCGCGCGCACATCTTGCAGCGCACCGTCCAACTCCTGGCGTGCAGCGCTCCAGTCGCGTGCTTCCGCTTTGTCTACAATGCTCTTGCTCCGCGCAACGACAGCTTTTCGCACATTGATGGCGCTGGCGAGCGTGAGGACTTCGCGTCCGATCTGTTTGACGCTTTCAGCATCCTCCGCCTCGACGGCGATGAAACCTTCAGCGATCACTGTTCCCAAGAGGAGGGCGACCTGAGCCCGATTGCCGGAGTTTTGCCCTAATGAGCTTCTCAGCTCCCCTTTCCAATTGGGAGATCCCAGTTTATCGAGCACATTAAAAACTTCGCTGGGTGTGGGGACGACGACATTATCAACCGTCTCCGCCGGGAAGCTGGTGAGGTCGATCTGGGTGGCTGCTTTGTCCGCGTGGAGGAGCTGGGCACCAAGCGCTGAGATGGAAATAACAAAAATCAGAGTTCTCATATTTAAGAGGTTGGTCATAAGATACCCGACTTCAAGTCCGCTGCCGAGTCCTTACTCCTTACATCATTGATGAATCAGACCAGAATACAACAACTTCTTAGCGCCGCCGCCGGGTGCCGACTCCTCGTGATCGGGGATGTGATGCTCGATGAATTCGTGTGGGGCAGGGTCTCACGGATCTCGCCAGAGGCTCCGGTGCCGGTCGTGGAGGTGGTCAGCGAGAGCTGCTACCCCGGTGGCGCTGCGAATGTCGCGCGCAATCTGGTCGAGTTCACGCCGTCCGTGGATGTCCTGGGAATCATCGGCTCGGACCTGCATGGCCGGCGGTTGCGCGACTTGCTGCACCAGGAGCGCATTGGAACTGGGCGGTTGATTGAAACGGATGAAATGCCCACGATCGTCAAGACCCGGATTATTGCCCGCCAGCAACAGGTCGTGCGGGTGGATCGAGAGCGGCGCTTTGTTTGTGATCAGGCGATGTTTTCAGAAATTCTCCGCATCGTTGAGGCAGCGTTGCCGGAATTGGACGCCATCATTTTCGAGGATTACGGCAAAGGGCTCATCACTCAGGCGCTCAAAGACGCTGTCGTCGCACTGTGCGAAGATCGGAATCTCATCATCACCGTTGACCCCAATCCCAACAACCCGTTGGACTGGTCTGGCGTCACCGCCATCAAGCCGAACCGCAATGAAGCCTTTGCCTCCGCTGGCGTGCCCGCAACGGAACCTGTAGACGATCCATTGTTGGATGAACCGCTCTTAAATGTGGGTCGAATCCTTTTAGACCGCTGGGATGCGGGTAATCTCCTGATCACTTTGGGCGAGCACGGAATGCTCCTGTTTGAACGCGGGGCGGCGCCGCATCATATCCCGACGCGGGCCCGCGAGGTATTTGACGTTTCGGGCGCGGGCGACACCGCGATCTCGCTGTTCACGCTGGCGCTCGCGGCCGGAGCTTCTGCGAGGGAGGCTGCCGAACTCTCGAATCTGGCCTCAGGGATTGTCGTCGGAAAACTGGGAACTGCCACAGTGACCGCACCGGAACTCCTCGGGACGACACCGTAGTCAGGCCAGGAAGCGGAGCCGCTATGCTACCGACCGCTTTTCCCACCACGTGGAAAAACCGAAGCTCGCTGCGAGCAGGCTGATAAATAATCACGGGATGAAATGCATTGGTGTGGGAGGCACCGGATAGACAGATCCAAAGAGGACGTATCCGAGGATTCCGAGTGCAGCTATAGAAAGCACCCCATTTCGAATTCGGAACTGACCGGACCTGCGAAGAAATACAGGAGCAGCCACGCATGGGAGTGCATACGCGGTCACGCATCCAAACGTGCCCAAGGTCCCGAGCCAGTCATAGACGTCAAGTGGGTTGGCGAAGCTCGTCAGAGCTAACAGGAACAATAAAATAATCGCGGACGACATCGCCCGCTTGGGCACCGCGTGCCGACCGCTGACGCGCCCAAAAACGGGCGGGAGCCCACCCTGCCGGGCGATCGAGAGCGCAAACCGTGACCGCAAGCTAACGACAGTTTGTTCGATCTGCCAGGAATCTGCCTGAGCTGTCACGTCACAACCACAAAGCCGGATGATTACCGCCTGTAGCAACAGGTGCCCTACAAGAACCCCCGGGCGGTGAAATATCCGAATGCGACCCGCTCTGGATATGGGATTGATAAGTGACTGGAAATCGCGTTTTCTTTGCGCATGAAGGCCAGACGGAAGTGGCGCTGGCGGGGAATTTCCCTTTGGAATCGTCCGAGGTATTAAGAGCCCGGCGGGATTTTGGATTCTGGTTGACCGCGACCGCCAAGATTATTCATTTGGCGAGGCCTTGGGTGCGCTTGGGCTTTTCGCCTGACGCGATGATATGCGGTCGACTTTACCGAAAAGTTCCTTATTTGTCTCATCGAGTTGGAGCGCTTTTTGCCAGTAAAGGAGTGCTTCGGAGTCGCGATTTAAGGCATGGTAGGTATCGCCAATGTGATCGAAAACGATAGGATCGGGGCTGGGGATCAGCGTTGCCGCGCGCAGCAGTTCGTGGAGTGCGCTTTCAAATTCTCCGCGCCGGTAGAGGACCCATCCGAGGCTGTCGATGATGGCACCATTTTCAGGTTCCAATTCCAAAGCTCGACGAATCAACGTCTCTGCTTCCTCGAGATTTTCATTTCGATCTGCCCACATGTATCCGAGCGCATTGAGTGGCAGGGCTGCGTTAATGGGATCGAGTTCAATCGACTTCTTAAACATGTCTGCTGCCTTCGAGTGCCGACCGGCTGCCTCGGACGCCATGCCGTAGTCGAAGTAAAATGCGCCGTCCAGCAGGTCGGGCTGCATCACGGATGCCTCGATTTGGGCGCGTTCAAACATCTCCATTGCCGAATCGTGGTCGCCGGCCATGCTTAATGCCTTGGCATGCAGTTGGGTGAATAGTGCAGCCTGAGGAAAAATCTGTCGCGCTTCGGCAAGTCGTTGCGCCGCCCGTCGCGGCTGACCGGAGAAAAGAAGTATGCGTGACAGGTGCTCGTGGCGGTAGGGGTTCGTCTTATCAATGATGATCGCCTGCTCAATGGCTGCTGCCGCCTTGTCGAAGGCATTGCGCTCAGTGTGAATGCGGGCGATTTGATCGTAAGCGCGGATATCCAGCGGGTTGGCTGCGATAATGGCTTCGAGCACCGGTAGTGCATCGTCAAATCGTCCAAGCTGAATTAACGTTTCCGCCAGTTTCTCGTTCAAGTTAGGTATCGTATCCTTGATCAAGAGAACCCGCTGATACAGCGCTGCCGCAGGTTCGTATTGGCGGTTGATCGCGTAAAAATCCCCGATGCGCGTCAATAACGCTGGGTCGTCGCCCGCTGTGTCAGTTGCGCGCTCAAGACATTTTGCAATCTTTTCGGAGAATTTTTCATCCGTGAAGGCATCCCCGTCGGTAGATGTCGTGTAAATTTCGGCCAGCTTGAGCCAGAACCCAGACGACTCACTCTGCGACCGCAGCGCGCGGTCCAGAGCTTTGATGCCATTGGTTGTCGACCCCTCCGTGAGAGCAATTTCCCAGAGCATTTCGTAGCCATCGATCAGCGTGGGATTGGCGCTGACTGTCTGTTCGGCATATCGCGCAGCCAGATCCGGTTTGCGCAGGTGGCGCAGATAGATCGACGACAGCGCGAGTGCGATATCGTTGTCTTTGGGCTTTACCTTCAGTGCATCCTTGAGTACGCCGATTGCCTCGGTCGACTCGCCACGGCGCAGATGGTCGTGCGCGACATCGATCGCGAGCTTTGTAAAACCGGGATCAATTTCGAGAACCCGCCGGAAGTTTTCCATGGCCCGCTCTGGTCCAAGAGATTCTTCCTCGAAGATCCCTGTGACAAACCGTGCCATTGCTTCGGCTTGGCGTTCGGCCGACTCACCCAGCTTTGCGGGCTCGGGACGCCGTTGGCTCTCGTCGAGAATAAAGTCCGACGAGGACGCGTGGGCAATCTGGAGAAAGAAAACCGACCCGAGGAGCAATACGAACCCGCGAGAGTTTCGAGGGATTCGGACGACTGCTTGGGCCGGGTTCATGCGAGCAATCTACCCGCTAGGATTTGTAACGCAAACGCTTCTTGTGGCGGTTTTCTTTCATACGTTTACGCCGCTTATGCTTTGCAATCTTTGCTTTTCGCTTTTTTTTGAGTGAGCCCATGTAGTTACTTTTTAATAGACGACCTTGTTGAGGGGATATTCGATTATTCCCTCAGCTCCCAATGCTTTGAGCTTGGGAATTATTTCTCGGACAGTCTTTTCATCAATGACAGTTTCAACCGCGACCCATCCGTTATGGGCGAGAGGCGAAACGGTAGGATTCCTGAGAGCGGGCAGGGTCTCAAGCAAATTCTGCTGTGCCGAGGCAGGAAGATTCATTTTCAGCCCGACGAGACTACGGGCAGCGAGCGCACCTTTGAGCAACAAAACGACATTCTCTGCTTTATTCCGCTTCCATGCGTCCGTGGCTGCCGATGGATTCGCGATGAAAACCGGATACGACTCCATGAGCGTTTCGATGATGCGCAGCTTGTTTTCCCGGAGTGACGATCCGGTCTCCGTGATGTCCACGATTGCGTCTACGAGGTCCGGCACCTTGACCTCGGTCGCACCCCAGGAAAATTCCACTTCGACGTTCACTCCACGCGTTGCGAAGAACTGCTTCGTGATACCGACTGCCTCGGTGGCGACCCTTTTACCTTCAAGGTCTTCAGCTTTTTGGAATGGGGAATCTTCCGGCACGACGAGGACCCAGCGTGTGGGATTGGCGCTGACTTTGCTGTAGGGAAGTTCAGCGATTACTTCCACTTGGGAATTGTTTTCAGCCACCCAGTCTTTGCCGGTGATTCCAAAATCCAGGAATCCGCCTTCGACATAACGGCTGATTTCCTGGGCTCTGAGGAGGCGGATTTCAATCTCCGGATCATCAATGGACGGGCGATACGACCGCTTGGATCCCGAGATGACAAACCCCGCCTTCGAGAATAAATCAATCGTGGAATCAAAAAGACTGCCCGACGGCAGCCCGAGAGTAATTTTTTTCTGGCTCATGAAAAGAATCAAGATCTTAACCGCCGATTTGGCCAAGATCAAGCTCCGCATCCATCATCAAAGAGCGCGAGCGTGAGCGACTTGCGCTTGATGTGATATCTCCGGCGATTTGCGGGGTTCTGTGTGCAACTCTCGCGAAGGTGTGGTATGGTCGAATTTTATGCCGTTTCACCTTGCTTCGCAATACACGCCTTGTGGCGACCAGGGCCAAGCGATTGACAAGCTTAACCGATCGCTGAAAGCAGGTAATCGCCATCAAACGCTTCTTGGCGTTACGGGATCAGGCAAAACCTTCACCGCGGCCAATGTGATTCGCGAGTTGGATCGACCGACGCTCGTCATGTCTCACAACAAAACATTGGCCGCGCAGCTCTACAGCGAATTCAAACAATTTTTCCCAAATAATGCGGTCGAGTATTTTGTTAGCTACTTCGACTATTACCAGCCGGAGGCCTACATCCCGCGCTCGGATACCTACATCGAAAAAGACAGCTCGATTAACGAAGAAATCGAGCGTCTGCGGCTGTCGACGGTGAGCTCGCTCCTGTCGCGGCGCGACGTGATCGTGGTGGCCAGTGTGTCATGTATTTATGGTCTCGCATCCCCCGAAGATTATTTGCAGATGCTGGTGACGCTAAAAGAAGGTCAGCAACTCTCGCGCGAGGCATTGCTTTCACGGCTCATCGACATGCTTTACGAGCGTAATGACATCGCGTTTGAACGCGGGAAATTCCGGGTCCGGGGCGACACCGTGGAGGTCCACCCGGCGGAGTCGGATAACAAAGCGATTCGGGTGGAATTTTTCGGGGATGAGATTGACCGGATCAGCGAGTTTGACCCGCTTACTGGCGAGGTCGGGTCGCGGTTGACCAACCTCACGTTGTTTCCGGCGAAACAATTCGTAACTCCCTTCGACAAACTCAATCATGCAATGCGTGCGATCCGTGAGGAACTCGATGCACGCGTCACGTATTTTGAAAAGCACGGACAGCTTATAGAAGCACAGCGAATCAAAATGCGCACCGAGTTTGACCTCGAGATGATGCAGGAAATGGGGTTTTGCAATGGCATCGAGAATTACTCGCGGCATTTGAGCGGCCGTCCGCCAGGCTCCCGGCCTTACACGCTCATGGACTTCATGCCTAAGGACTTTCTTCTCATAGTGGACGAGTCCCATGCGTCGATTCCGCAGATCGGAGGGATGTTTGCGGGGGATCGATCCCGGAAGCAGGTGCTTGTGGACTATGGATTTCGCCTTCCGAGCGCACTCGACAATCGCCCGCTCAATTTCTCCGAGTTCATGGAAATGACCAATCAGATGATGTATGTCAGCGCGACGCCGGGGCCATTTGAGATGCGCAACAGCGTGGTGGGCAATGAGACGTATATCGCAAATCCCGAAAAGGGCAGCTTTCGTGAGTTGCCTGACCCAGCGAGAGCCGCAGACGCGTATGCAACCAATCGCACATCGTCGGAGCTGGATGTCCACTCGCCTGGTTCGGTGCTCGTGGTCGAGCAAATCATCCGCCCGACTGGATTGCTGGATCCCAAGATCACAATGCGCCCGCTCAAGGGGCAGATCGACGCCACCATCGAGTTCTGCCGTCAGCGCGTGGAACGCGGAGAGCGAATCCTTGTCACCACCTTGACCAAGCGCACCGCGGAGGATTTGTC
>JBDNGG010000155.1:0-11715 GCA_041689405.1 Terrimicrobiaceae bacterium
ACTCTCCATTCCAGAAAAAGAAGGTCCTGTTTATGCAGGAATATGCTTCGGACAAAGTCGAGCCCTCGGAAACCTTGCCCAATTTCCGCATCCGTCCCGTGGCCGCACGGAAAAAGCTCGAGATCCGCGACATCCTGATCAACGGGCATTACGCTTTTTCCTACGAAACGGCTCCTAAAGAAACGGTCTGCCTCGCAGCTCAAGCGCCCGACCGCTCACAAAAAAACCGGTCGAGCGGTTCCGGCTGCCGACGTTCCTGCTGACAGGCACCTCTGCCGGCATCTGTCTGCGCCCTCAAATCTTTGAAGGCAAGTCACTGCTCGCACAATCGACCTCGTTTCCGACATCGGTCGAGCTCACCGCGACTCAGGATTCGGAGTTGGCTAGCACGACGGGTAAGGCGATCATGGCCATGCAGGCGTTGCCCTCCGGGGAAGGCTTGGAACCCAAGAAATTGGGGATGCCCGGAGCTTGCGTATGGTGGAAAAGACAGCCTCACCGTGCCCGTGGGGCCGGGAGCGGGTGATGCGGAAGGCCGGAGCCGCGGCAGTCGGGTCGCCCAAGCTGCCGTCGGAGGGTCCGGCTTTGCAGAGCCGGCGCAATCCCTCGACGATGTGGGGCGGCCACTTGGAGAGGTTGGCAATGGTACGGTGCTTGACCTTGCCCTCCCGGCGGGACGTTTCGCATAACAGGTGGTTGGCTGCCTTTGTTTTTGGAACTTCAGGCTGAGCCAACACTTTTCGGATGAGGCCTTCTTAGGCAACAGAAGTCATGCCGCTTGCGATTTCTCAGATACGCTGTTTCTTGTTGACGGGCTTGCGGAGAGTGTGCCCGGCACTTACCGCCATGTTGCGCGTAGTATGACCTTCGGTCCATCGGCCCTCGACCAACGTGTGCATGGGAGTTACCGGCACACCTGTCTCCTGCTTGTTGAACAGGGAAACGAGCAGATCCACGGCAGTCCGACCCACATTTCGAGTATTTTGATGAATGCCGGAGATGGTATCGCTGGCTTCCGCAACCGCGAGACTGACGAGGGCAATATCGTGCGGCACTTTGTAGCCCCATCGCTTCAAATGCGGGAGGATGTATTCCGACCCCGCAATAATGGCCTCCAGTTTATCCTTCTTGATCCAGGGGCGGGCGACTCCCCAGTAGGGCACATCGCTTTCCCCGGGAGTATACGGCGGCATGTTTAGAACACTCACGTCCTCCAGCTCAAAGTGAGCCCCTGCGCTGAGATAACCTCCAAGGAAATGCCCCCCCGTACGGGTGTTGTAATCGGAGTCCATGGCAAAACCAATCCGGCGATAGCCGAGGTGCACAAGATTCTCCACTGCAGAAAAACTCGTACGAAACTGGGAGTTAGTTACCGTATGTAAAACAGTATCTACCATGCTGTACCCCAATCGAACGGCGGAATAGCGCGACCAATCCAGATCCACATGTTCGCGATGGTTGTGAAGCGGAGCAATCAAGAGGCTGCGGATGCCACGAGCCGTCAGCATACGCTGCACTAACTTGCGGTTATACTGATACTCCACCAGATTTACCTTTTCCAATCCGTATCCCAGCTCTCGCGCCCTTTCTGATGCCCCTTCGAAATAAAGTCGAAAATCCTCTCCCCGGTAAAGCTCCTCGGGTTGGGGGTGGTTGTTGATCCACCCAAGGGTGGAGTGGAAAGCAGCCGGAAGGCAGGATTGTCGGTAGGCCGTAAGCGCACCGAGCATGGGGTCGGGCGAATATCCAAGACGCTTGGCGATGGCCTCGATTTTTTTTCGTGTTGCAAGAGGGATTTCACGCCGCTTTCGCAAGGCGAGCGATACCGTCACGTGCGAGACCCCGGCTTCGCGGGCGACATCCTTCTGCGTAATCCGGCGGGGAGGAGGCGTTGACATGGTTTAAACGAGAAACTAATCTTCGCCTTGTGACAATAAGAATAATCGGCGAATCTGAACTTGGTTGTCATGAAAAGTTTCAAAATATCAATGTTTGCCTTCACACTGATTGAAGTCCTTTGTGCGATTGCCATCGTCGGAGTACTCGTTGCTATCATTGTTGCGTCCGTTAGGAGTGTGCGAGCGCAGGCGGATCGCACGACCGGTCTTTCGAATCTCCGGCAGGTTGGCATTGCGGCGATGTATTACGCCACCGATAACGAGGCGCTTCTGCCCGGCCCGGCATGGACCGGCCAAGGGGTCTGGTACCGGAAAGATGACCGAACATTCGGCAACAGGCTCTGGCAGTATCTGGGATTACCCGAACCCCAGACTTGGTCGCAAGAAGCCAAGATTCTAGGAAACCCTGCTTACTACAAAAACCGGCAGAGTTCCGGGAGTCCCTCGCTCATCCTTAACATGAACGTTCGGATGCCCGACGGCATCACGAGAAATCCTTGGGGATACAAAGATGCAGACGGCTCCATACGATCCCTTCCGATGAATCTCCCATCGCTGGCAGCAGCTGGGCTCTCCAAGACATGGGCCATGCGCGATGTTGACCAGACATCGCCCGCTGTGTCGGCGACCGACTGGTATTCGCAACTCCCCCAAAAACCTATTTTTGGAAAATACCGCATCTCGCTGAACTTCGATCTCAGTGCCCAGTTAGTGGGGGTGGACGAGTGACAAGGCAACTCCGCCAGGCGGCACTCGTTGCGTTAGGGTTGCTTGCCGCAACGTTCAGTTTCGGTCGAGAGAACAAACCGCTCCATTCCGAGAGCAAGGCGGACACAGCACAAGCCAGCCCAACTCCGGAAGCTGCCCCTACTTCTACGCCGCCCGTGCGCGCGCGTGCCTCCCGCCCGAGTGAAGAGCGCATCGCGGAGATCGCTCGTTCCTTATCTCCGCAGCTCGGGGGCTTTTCACCTCCGGTCTCGGATCGGAAAGCTTGGGATACCTACCCCATCAATCGCCCTGAGATCATCGCCAGCGCGGAACGCTATCTCGCCAAACCCATCCCCCCCCTGCCCGACGAGCTCTATCTCGACTTCGGAAAAACGGGACGGCGCCCTCCTTTCGAAAAACCCTACCGCGAGCGACTCGACCGAGCCTGCGCTTTCGCGCTTGCGGAATGTGTCGAGAACCAGGGTCGCTTCATCGCCCCGCTCCGTGAGATCATTGAAGAAATCCTCTCCGAACGCAGTTGGGTGATGTCCGCCCACGACGCCAGAAGGGGGTATGACGTTTTTTACGGCAAGAAGATGGACGTTGATCTCGGTGCAGCCATGCGGGCAGCCTCACTCTCCACTATCATCTCGTGGCTCGGCGAACCGCTTGGCCCCGAAACCGTCAGTAAGGTGCAGTCCGAAGTTCGTCGCCGCGTCATTGATCCCTACCTCAGTAGAATCTACGAAGGCAAAAACGTTTGCTATTGGGTGGATGCCACTAACAACTGGAATGCGGTCTGCCATGCCGCAGTAATTTACGCGGCACTCGCAACGATCCCGGATCCCGAAACACGGGCGCGCGTGGTGGCCGGTGCCGAGGCCTACATTGTGAATTACCTGAACGGCTTCACGCCGGACGGGTATTGCAGCGAGGGCATGGGGTATTGGAACTACGGCTTCGGACATTTCGTCATCCTCGCTGAGCGCCTCTCCGCCGCGACCGGCGGAAAGATGGATCTCTACCGCGACCCCATCATTGCCCAGATAGTAACTTTCCCAAAACGCTTGGAGCTTTCGCCAGACTTATACCCCGCCTTCTCCGACAACTCAATTTCCTCAGCACCCTCTAAGTGGATTCTTCCTCTCATGGCACGGCGGTATGCACTCGCGCCGGAGCCGAAGCGCACGCTTTCCACCGGTCAGCATCCATCGGGCGGAATGCTCTACGAAGTGGATCTCACTCTTTCCCCACCCGATGTGAGCACTCCACCCCAGTCGGTGGCGGGCTCGTCTCTCCTGCGGGGCTACTTCCAGGATGGCGGCGTATTGGTATGCCGTCCGAGGCCCAACGCACCGGGCCTGTCGGTCGCAATGAAAGGTGGACACAACGATGAGGCCCACAACCACGCTGACCTTGGAAGCTTTTACGTCGTGAGCTCGGGGTTCCCGATTCTAGTTGACCCCGGCTACGAACGCTACACCCGCCGGACATTCAGCGCCCAACGCTACGAAAGCAATGTCTTGAATTCCTTCGGACATTCGGTGCCAGTCGTGGATGGCAAGCTTCAAGGAATAGGCAGGCAGTTTCAGGCGAAAATCCTTGCAGCCGATTTCTCCGAGCCGCAGGACCGCTTCACTATCGATCTGACCAAGGCGTATCCGGTCGAGAGTCTGGAGCGGCTCACGCGGGCCTTTGTCTATGATCGTGAGAAAGGCACTTCGTTGGAAATCACCGACGAAATGAAAGCCAAGTCACCGATCACTTTTGGAACAGCTCTCATCACGTTCGGAGAGATTAAGAAAAAGAACGCAACAACACTCGAGTTCCGCGACAAAAGCGGCGGCGTTCGCGTCGAAGTGGATACTGCGGGAGCTCCGTGGGTTTTAACCGACGAGATCATTGACGAGGATATGGTGGACGGACGCAAGCCCCGTCGCATCGGGATTAACCTGGAGCAACCCACGATGGAAGCCACCATCCGGTGCCGGGTCACTCCCATCGCGGCTTCAGAGGAAAACCTCGCGCTTGATCCTGAAGCCATGGACCCTCCTCTGCCCCCGGCCACCCTTCGGGTCGAGGCGGAGAACTTTGTCAAAGAAGTCGGCGGCAAGGTCGAGCGGACGACCCGCCCGGGAGTGGAAAATAAGGCCATCCGATTCTGGGACGCTGGAAATCACTCGCTGGATTGGACGTTCGACGTGCCGGAAAGTGGAAGATATTGGTTCGTGATGCGCTATGCCAGCGGCTTGCCGTCCGGTAGTTCGCGCACCCTCAAGATCGACGGTGTAGTGCCGACCGGTCTCGAAGCCGGGTTTGATCTCGCCCGGACCGGTGGATGGGGCGCGGATGCCACCGAGTGGAAGCGGGCCGTTCTTGCCCGGAACGGAAAACCTTTTCGACTCCCATTGGAGCGGGGTCAGCATACGTTCACTATCTCAAGTCCCAGCGGCGGCGGCGGCGGACTCAACCTCGATTGGATGGAACTCGTCCGGCAAGATGACTGATCGCAACCACTCGCCCAATCGAACAGCCTCATCAGGAATCCTCGAAAGACCAACGGGGTCAGGCCTATAATTTGTATGTTGTGTGGCCGTAAAAAATGCGAGAGACTCCCCCTTAATACCGAGAAGCCCGCGGTTAGAATTCGAGGGAGCGATTTATCTCGTGCTCAATCGGCGCAATTACCGGAAAGATCTATTCTTGGAAAGAAGAGCAGCCCCTGCATCTTAGAAAGCTCTGTTAGAAGCCTGCGCGAAGTGCGGATGAAAAATTCACGCCATGTGATGATGAGTAATTATTTTCACGTCGCCGTCGAAACACCGGCGGCGAATTTGGTGACTGGAATGGCATGACCGCAAGGGACCTTCGCCAAGCGATTCAAGCGATTCCATGGCGAGCGTGGACATGGGTTTCAAAGCGGCTACAAAAGCATCCTGATTGACGATAGGCGTCCGCTCCAGGACAACCTAAAGGAAGTGGGGGAATTCGCCGCACATTCTGTGCCAGCGGAGGACAACGGTCCGAGCAAACATGACGAACTCTCCCATAAATATTGTTTGGGGTGGGCATTGGCCTCGGTTGATTACTGCAAAGAAATCAAAGCGCTGTATGCCGGGATTCTGGAAAAAGAAGGATGGCAGGGGGACAAGGTGCGCGAGTTGAGGGAGGGGAAATGGAACTCAAGAAGTTGTTGAGGCGCGCCCGAAAGACGAATGATGAGGTCTTGGCTGCTCGAAAATCTGCAATGTGGAAAATCAAGATCGCCGCTTAAAACAGTGCCATTCAGGCCTGACCCCATTCGGTCTCTCAACGCACTGCCTGCCGAATGAAGCCCACACTCAGAAGAAAGAGCCATCTCGAATAGCCGATGGGGAATGCCAACCACCTCACGGCGCAGCCACCGAAGGATCACTCACACATCGAAATCCCACATGAATCGAGCCGGTGCTCGGCTCCCCTTTTCCACGGCCACCGGGCATATACCGGCTGCAATATTGATTGGTGCAGAGAAACGAACCACCCTTCATCACACGTTTGGGAACTCCGGGAACTCCGGGATCGAATGAGACGGCAGGGCCGTATGGGTTCACAGTGACCGCCCCTCGATCCTTGAATTCGCTGGGCTCATACCAATCCAGACACCACTCCCAAACGTTGCCTGCGACATCATAGAGTCCGAATCCAATTTGCAGGAAATGATCGCACCGGAGCAGTTGTCTCAAATCCGTCCTTCGATGTATTCTCACTGGGAAAATTCCCTTGGAACGTATTCGCCTGAAATCGTCCTGCGGGCACGAATTCACTTCCCCAAACAAAGGGTTGTCCCTCCAGGCCGCCTCGGGCGGCCCGCTCCCACTCGGCCTCCGGCGGCAGGCGTTTTCCCGCCCATGCCGCGTATGCGTTCGCGTCCTCCCACGCAATGTGCACGCCCGGGTGGTTCGAGCGGTTATAGATATTGCTATCCGGCCCCTCCGGATGCTGCCAACTCGCTCCAGGCAGATACTTCTACCACTGGAGAACGTTGTCACTGCTCACCGAATGATCAGGCGAGGCAAAAACGAGAGCGCCCGGCACGAGGTTTTCCCTCGGCACACCAGGGAAATCCGCAGGCTCTAGTGGCCGCTCTGCCAAGGTCACGTATCCCGTCGCCGTAACAAATGCTTCAAACTGCGAATTTGTTACCTCCGTTTCATCCATCCAAAAACCATCCACCCAGACGGAGTGCAGTGGGCGGGTATCATCCATGGTTGCTTCACCCATGGTAAAGACGCCTTCAGGCTTCCAAACCATTCCCACCGGTCCGGCCACTACCGGGGCCACTCCCAGGATCAATGCGGCCAAAAGGAATCTCACGGCGTGGTTGTGATGGTGATGCGCTCGCGCTGGCCGATTTCTCTGGTGGCTGCTTCGAGGCGGAGGGCATCCAGCTTCTCGAAGGGTAGCGAGGCCAGCAGTTCCAGCCGGCGATGGATTTGCGTGGCGACTTGCCAGAAAACATTTTCCTTGGCCTCGTCGCTACCCTCGAATTCCGACGGATCCGGTGATAGCCAGTGAGCAGTGATTGGCTGGCCGGGCCAAGTCGGGCAGGATTCCCTCGCGTTGTCGCAGAGGGTGATGACAAAATCGAAAATGTGCCCCTCAAATTCGCTCAACGACTTGCTGCGGGCGCTGGAGACATCGAGCTTGTAACACTCAGTCAGGACTTGAAGCGCCATCGGGTGCGGGGCTGCTTTGGGGCTGGATCCCGCACTGAGAACCTCGAACTTCTCCGGAGCGATTTTCTTCAATAGAAATTCGGCAAGAATGCTTCGCGCCGAATTGCCGGTGCAGAGAAAGAGAATTTTGAATTTGGGTTGGTTGGTGTTCATGTTAGCAGGCGGTTTTTGAGGTCAGGGTTTTCTCCACCCAACCCGCGCATTTTTTTAAAACAGCGAGGCGTTTGAGATCTTCACGAAAGAGCTTATCCGACGTGCTGCAGTCTTGGAGACACTTTAGATTGCACTCTAGCTCCGCCGATCGCTTGACCGGGAGGCTGTAAATAATCCATGTGCCCTTGCGCGTGGTTTCCACCATGTGATGCTTCCGAAGATAGGCAAGATGCTGAGAAACCTTCGTCTGCGGGAGTCTTAGAATTTCCTGAAAATGGCAGACGCAGAGCGGCCCGCGAGTGAGAAGGCTCACGATACGGAGCCGCGTCGCATCACTGAGGCATTGATAGATTTGGATGAGTTCCATAACTTAAATATGGCCATTTCAATATATATGTCAATCCGCATACATTGGAGATCCCCATAGAACCTATCGTTCCGGAAGCCAGGGAAGAACACGCCAGCAAGCAGGACGAATCCAGCGACGAAAAGAATCTTGTGCATGGAGACTTCATTTTATTGCTGAGCTCACCAGGCAGCTATTTCGGAATGATCAGTCTTTGGCCGACTTTGAGGTTGACCGTGCCATCAAGCTGATTGTGGTTTGCGTCGGCAATATCCTTCCAGCGCTGGGCATTGCTGTAAAACTTTCGCGAGATTGATGCCAATGTATCGCCCTTTTGCACCACATATGTCCGGGTCTCTGTACCGACCGCTTGCTCGGCAGCCCGGGTGGTAGCATTTGTCGAAAACCCCCGATTGTCGGTTGACGGTTTTGCCGTAGTCACCACTGCGGCCTTGGGATCCGGTTTGCGCTTTGCCGCGGCGAGTTCATCGCGGAGGGTCGATACGAGTTCTTCGAGTCGCAGGTTTTCATTTCTCAGCCGGGCAGCCTCCCGCTTCGTGATAATCCCGGAATCCACACTGCGCGTGGCGAGCACTAACTCCGTGCGTTTAACATACTCCGACACCTCGGCTTTACGCTTCTCATCTTCCCCCATCCGGAGGTACCTCCGGTAATGGTGCAGGGCGGAAACGGGGTCCGCCAGTTTATCGTCATAGATCAGTGCCAGATGAAAATGAATGTCCGCAGTCTGGGGCGTGCCATCCAGCATCGCCTCATAGACGCGAACCGCCTGAGGATAATCGCCCGCTTGGGCGGCGTCGCGCGCCATCGCCTCGGTGCGTGCGGCAGACGGCAAGTGCCAATCGTCGCAGCCACACAAAACCATAGCCAAAAGCGCAAGGAAAACCCAGACCACCGCAGTCGTTGAAGTCCCGATGTCCACGAAGGGTGCCATGGACCAACGAGGGTCCGGTCTCATCGGCACCACTTCACGGGCATCCAATTCATCGATCTTCATTCAGCAAAGATACTAAAACAGTCGGCGCTTTACAATCCCGACGAATCTCCGGTCGAAAGCGTCAATCTTCGAATCGGCTCATTTCACGGAAAATTCCGTATCGGGCTGTAATGTCCTCCCGAGTCACTGTTTTCAGACGCTCAAGGCTGAACTTCTCGACATTAAAGCTGGCGAGAGTGCTTCCATATACAACCGCCCGGCGCAGGTGATCCAGGCTTATTGTGTCGGCATTCGCCGCGAGGTATCCGATAAGTCCACCTGCGAAAGTGTCCCCTGCCCCGGTGGGATCGTGGATATCTTCCAAAGGATAGGCCGGACAGCTGAAAAACCCCTCGGGCGAGAATAGCAGGCAGCCATGCTCACCCTTTTTTATCGCGACGTGGCTCGGGCCCATCTCGCGGATGCGGCGCCCCGCGCGGATCAAGCTGGTCTCGCCGGTCAGTTGCCGGGCTTCGCCGTCATTTAAAATCAGCATATCCACCCGTTTTAACAACGCGACGAGTTCCTCCCGTGCGATGTCAATCCACAGGTCCATCGTGTCAGCAACAATGAACTTCGGCGATGTGATCTGATCGAGGACGTGCAACTGGAGGGCCGGCGCAATATTTGCCAGCAGGACAAACGGCGTATTCCGATACCCCTCGGGGAGCTTCGGCGTGAAGTGCTCAAAAACATTGAGCTCCACCGAGCGCGTCTCGCGGGTATTCAGGTCCCACAGATACTCTCCCGACCAGCGGAAGGTCTTACCCTCAGCCACTTGAAGGCCTTCGGTGTCGATGCCGTGAGTGCGGAATAATTCAACGTGCGTTTCCGGAAAATCATCGCCCACCACACCCACGAGATTGACCTTTCCAAAGAAACTCGCGGCCACTGCGGCATAAGAAGCTGATCCACCCAAAAGATCAGCGTGTTCCTCTAGCGGGGTTTTAATGGTATCCAAAGCAACCGATCCAACAACTAATACAGACATGGGCAGGAAAATGCCCCGATCCTGCCGCGCTGGCCAGCGGAAAGTTCATCCTCAGGAATCCGTGCGTCAGGGATAGCATAAACCAGACATTGCCCATTTTGGGCAGACGGTGTATTTTTTACCTGCCTTACATGCCATCCCCATCAAGCATATTCGCGTGGATCCTATTCGGGGCAATCGGGATGGCCGCGTTCGTTTACGGAAAGAAATCTGGATCGATGAAGCCAATTATTATTGGGCTTCTTTTGATGACATATTCATATTTCACCCCCACAACGTTGCTACTTTATTTAGTCGGCAGCGCTTTGACCGCATCTCTTTTCCTATTTCGAGACTAAATCGCATTGGAATAGCCCTCGTTTCAAATTACCGCGCTTGCATCGGGGAATCGCCTCCCCATGCTGATTTGCACAAAAATTCACCACTCCCGGCGAGTGACCGAGACCACCTCAGATGTCCGAGCGTCTAATACCTGCCTAGAACCCGTTCGCATCCGCCCATTGTTTCACGGATTTCGGCATTTTCACTAATTCGGGCCAACCGCGGGTATGCCCCTCACCTGCCAGTTTTCGCGTGGCATCGACTCCCATGTGCGTTCCAATGTTTGGGATCGTCGTCGCATGATCCAATGAGTCGCACGGGTTTTTAATGAAGCACGTGTCGCGCTGAGGATCCGTATTCGCACACCAGCGGAATAAAACTTCGCTCGTATTGTGAACATCGCAGTCGTCATCAACCACCACGATATACTTGGCAAACATCATCTGCCCCATTCCCCAGAGCCCATGCATGATCTTGTAAGCCTGCCAGGGATATTGCTTCCGGATACTGACAAAAACCAGATTGTGAAAAACGCCCTCGGCGGGAAGCGCCATGTCCACGATCTCAGGGAAGTTCATCTTGAAAATCGGCAGGAAGACCTGAACACTCGCTGCACCCATGTAAAAATCTTCCATGGGAGGAATCCCAACGACCGTCGCCGGATAAATCGCATCTTTACGGTGGGTGATGGCTGTAAGATGGAAAACCGGGTAATCATCGACCGCTGTGTAAAATCCCGTGTGATCGCCAAATGGCCCCTCGGGCCGCAATTCGCCCGGTTGCACATAACCTTCCAGAACAAAATCGGAATCCGCCGGGACTTCGATATCGATGGTTTCACATTTCACCAGCTCGACCGATTTTTTGCGGGCAAACCCGGCGAACAAAATTTCATCCAAGCCGTCGGGTAGCGGTGCCGTTGCAGCGAAGGTATATGCAGGGTCTCCGCCGATCGCCACTGCTACAGGCATACGCTCGCCGCGTTCGTAGTAGCGCTTGCCATGGCGGGCTCCGACCTTATGCACCTGCCAATGCATACCAGTCGTCTGTCCGTCGTAGACCTGCATCCGATACATGCCGACATTGCGTTCACCGGTGTCCGGGTCTTTTGTGTATACCGTGGGCAGCGTGATGAAACGACCGCCATCGTCCGGCCAGCATTGGAGCACTGGCAGATCAGCCAGTGTCAGCCCATTCGGCTCTCCGACGTCGAATTTCCGGATCACGTCTTTGCATGGCCCGCCCTTCACATACCGAGGCCGCGCGTGGATGAGGTCCACGCCGTTGCGAAGCAGCGTCCACGCGTCTTTGAGGGTGCGCGGCGGCTTCGCTTTCATGATGAACTGCATCTGCGCGGCAAGTTCGTCGACCGACTCCAACCCGAGTGCCATCGCCATTCGCTTTTTCGAGCCCATGGTATTGATTGCGAGCGGGAACTTACTGGCCACACCGTTGATGGTCGGATTTTCGAAAAGCAGCGCTTTTCCGCCGCCGGGGCTTTTCATTTCACGGTCTGCGATTTCCGTAATCTGGAGCTCGGTTGCCACGGGAGCGGAAACCCGCTTCAACTCTCCAGCCGCATC
>JBDNGG010000156.1:0-7467 GCA_041689405.1 Terrimicrobiaceae bacterium
AAGGGACTCATCGGAAGATTTGCCCCGGTAAATAACAAAAAATACCTCGAATGACACCATGACCAACTCCGAATCCACCTCACATTGTAAGACACCCTACTTGCCGCCTGCATCCCATGCATGGCTGCCCATTGCAATCGGGTTACTTGTGTTTGCAGCCGGCTTCCGGTTATTGCGCGTCATTGCCCTTCCGGACCTGCCCAATTTTTCCCCTGTGATGGCAATCGCGTTCTGCGGGGCTTGGTTTTTGCCCGGCGCGCTGGCGCTGGTTTTGCCGATCACCGCCTTGCTTATCTCCGATATTGCTCTCGGCGCCCATTACGCCTCACTAGCACCCGGGGTCGGTGATCTATTGCGTTACGCCTGCTACGCTGCTGCGGTTTTCCTGGGATGGTCGCTGCGTCGGAGGCAGGTCGGAGGAATCGGCTTCTGGGCGGGCGTGCTCGGCACTGCGGTCGGGTTTTATCTCGTTACCAATACCACCGCCTGGCTAGGAAATCCGCTTTATCCCCAGTCGTTGGCAGGCTGGATTCAATCGCTCACCGTCGGACTTCCCGGCTATGCGCCGACATGGACATTTTTCCGTAATTCGCTTGCCAGTGATTTGCTTTTTTCAGGTGCCATGGTTGCAGCCGCGGCATTGGTTCGCCTAAAGGAAAAACCCCGGATGCCGACAACCGCGTGATTTCGAGTTCACGAGGAACTTCGTCCACAGACAAATGCCAACGCATCTCCGAGCCACAGCCGCCACGACCCTTCGCCATGCACACCACCCTTCATCTGCACAATCCTGAACTCACGCCCATCCTGCCAGCCGCGCTCGCGCAGCAGGCTGCCTAGTTCCCGGTGATAGACTTCATAACATTCATCGATACCATGATCTCCGTAGGCGAAAAACATGCGAATTCCGCTTGGCATCTTTTCCATAGCGTCCAATCGCTGCAACACCGGGCATTGCCCCGGCAAGTGCTCAGCCGTGTCCTCAAAGGAGGTCGAAAAACAAACCGCCCGTCCGAAGATTCCGGTGTGATTGAGCGCCGTCACGAAGACATTCAAGCCGCCGAGCGCGCTGCCAGCGAGGACTCGCGCCGCGGGGTCCCGGAGCGTGCGATATCGGCTGTCGATATATCCCACGAGTTCCGATGCCGCAAAATCGGAGAATGTCTGGCCGGCATAATCCATAGACAGGTCAATTTCTCTCATCGACCGCCCGTCTTCACCATGACCCTCGGGGTGCCGCACCGCCACCACGATCGTCGGGGGCAGAACTCCCTCCTGAGTCAATTGGCGCGACCATTCATCTGCGGCCCAGTCCATGCCACTAAGCGGGCTGGTCGCGGGGTCAAACACATTGTCTCCGTCGAAAAGATAAATCACCGGAAACCGCTGTCCGGGCCGCGATGCATACTCCGGCGGAACCCAAACGATGAGCTCACGCGCACTGGCGAGGTGCTCGGACCAGACACGGTCTGTCGTGAGACGCCCGGAGTAGCGATCTTTCCAATCGGCTACTGTTTTCCAGATCGTCGCGTCCAGCAGGGGAGTAAAATCAGAATTCGCGGGGACATTTCCCCATGCGTCCACCGCTTCCCGCTCCCAGCTGCCGCGGGTGATTTTATATTCGAATCGGCTGCCCGACGGGACATCGATCACACCCACATGGACAGGTGCCTCCCAGCGCAGGGCAAGGGCACTGCGTGGATGCCAGTCTCCCAGCTCCGGAATGCCGCCAGTAATGAATACCGGCTCATGGGGCGACTCGATGGGAGGAAAAATCTCGAAACGGATACGGCTCATAAGGTCGTATCATATATTACCGCAACTACGCCCGAAAGGCGTAATAAAATTGTGCGCACCCGAAAACTCTCACTTCATCTATTGCAATGACCGAATCCCGCATCCAACTCCTTCACGACCTTCTCCGCGAGCGCATCCTGATTCTCGATGGGGCTATGGGCACCATGGTCCAGCAATATAAGCTTACCGAGGCGGACTACCGCGGTGAGCGATTTGCGGATTGGCCCTCGGATGTCAAAGGAAACAACGATCTCCTTGTGCTTTCGAAGCCGGAAGTTATCCGCGAGATCCACGACCAATACATCGCCGCCGGGGCGGACATCATCGAGACAAATACGTTCAGCAGCACGACCATCGCAATGGCGGACTATGGCATGGAAGCATTGGTTCCAGAATTGAACCGCGAGGCCGCCCGGCTTGCCCGCGAAGCTGCGGATGCGTGTCTGGACCGGCCGGTATTTGTGGCAGGGGCTGTTGGACCTCTCAACCGGACGCTTTCGCTCTCCCGTGACGTCAATGATCCGGGCGCACGAGACGTGACGTTTGTGCAAGTCGTCGCTGCATACCGTGAGCAAATTGAAAACCTCGTCGAAGGCGGCGTGGATATCCTGCTCGTGGAAACGATCTTTGACACGCTCAACGCGAAGGCAGCGATCTATGCGATCAGCAAATATTTTGAAGACACGGGAAAGTCACTGCCCGTGATGATCTCCGGAACGATAACCGACTTGTCTGGTCGCACGCTGACCGGCCAAACCGGCGAGGCGTTTTTGAATTCGATCTCGCATTTCCCGATCCTCAGTGTCGGGCTCAATTGCGCGCTCGGTCCCAAAGAAATGCGACCGTATATCGAGGAGTTATCAAATATTGCTCCGTTCTATGTGAGCACGTATCCGAATGCCGGACTGCCGGATCCGCTTTCGCCTACAGGCTTCCCGGAGACCCCGGAATCGCTAGCACCTCAGCTCAAAGAATGGGCCGAGCAGGGCTGGTTGAATATCATTGGCGGATGCTGCGGCACAACCCCGCCACACATCGCGGCAATGGCCGACGCGGTGCGTGGCTTACCGCCGCGCAAAATCCCGGAACGCACGCGCACGCTGCGACTCAGCGGCCTGGAGCCATTCACGGCACGCCCGGAAATCCCGTTCATCAACATCGGTGAACGTACGAATGTAACTGGCTCGCCGAAGTTTGCGAAACTCATCCTCGCCGGAAATTACGACGAGGCACTCGCGATCGCACGGCAACAAGTCGAAGCTGGCGCCCAGGTGATCGATATTAATATGGACGAAGGCATGCTCGACGGCGTGGCCGCCATGACCCGCTTCTGCAATCTCATCGCAGCGGAACCAGATATCTCCCGAGTCCCAATCATAGTGGACTCGTCCAAATGGGAAGTCATCGAAGCCGGCCTCCGGTGCTTGCAAGGCAAGTGCATCGTAAACTCGATTAGCCTCAAGGAAGGCGAGGAGAAATTCCGCGTGGCAGCCCGGGAAGTCATGCGCTATGGAGCCGCAACGATCGTGATGGCATTTGACGAACAGGGCCAGGCGGACAGCTTCGAACGCAAAATCGAGATCTGCGCCCGCGCGTACCGCATCCTCACCGAGGAAGTCGGATTTCCGCCCGAGGATATCATATTTGACCCCAACATCCTCACCGTCGCCACAGGAATCGACGAACACAATGGTTACGCCGTGGCATTTCTTGATGCGACGCGCTGGATCAAACAAAACCTGCCGTACGCACGGGTCAGCGGCGGAATTAGCAATATTTCATTCTCGTTCCGCGGAAATAATATCGTCAGGGAAGCGATGCACGCGGCATTTTTATACCACGGCATCCAAGCCGGTTTGGACATGGGAATCGTCAACGCAGGCCAGCTTGGTGTGTATGCCGAGACACCGCCGGACCTGCTGGAGCGCGTCGAGGATGTCCTCCTCAATCGCCGACCAGACGCCACCGAGCGCCTGGTCACACTCGCCGACGAAGTTAAGGCCGGGTCCACCGGCGCACGTGCTGGAGTCGCTGCCGGCCCGGATCTCACCTGGCGCGAGAATCCCGTGGAAGAGCGTCTCAAACATGCGCTGATCAAGGGGATTGTTGAATTTGTCGATGTCGATACCGAGGAGGCACGACAAAAGTATTCCAAGCCACTCGAGGTGATTGAGGGCCCACTCATGGATGGCATGAAGGTCGTCGGTGATCTCTTTGGAGCAGGCAAGATGTTCCTCCCGCAGGTCGTGAAGAGTGCCCGGGTGATGAAACGCTCGGTCGCATGGCTCATGCCCTACATGGATGCCGATCGTGCAGCCAATCCCGGACAACGCGCCCAAGGGAAGATCCTCATGGCGACCGTCAAAGGCGACGTCCATGACATCGGAAAAAATATCGTTGGCGTCGTGCTGGCGTGTAATAATTACGAAGTCATTGACATGGGCGTGATGGTGCCCTGCGAGAAAATTCTCGCCAAGGCGCGCGAAGAAA
This sequence comes from Terrimicrobiaceae bacterium, assembly GCA_041689405.1. Classification (GTDB taxonomy): domain Bacteria; phylum Verrucomicrobiota; class Verrucomicrobiia; order Chthoniobacterales; family JAATET01; genus JBDNGG01. Next base: position 4,288 of record JBDNGG010000156.1, read on the forward strand.
ATGTCGATATCATCGGGCTCAGTGGATTAATCACGCCGTCCTTGGACGAGATGATCCACGTCGCGAAAGAAATGACTCGTGAAGGATTTGAGATTCCTTTGATGATTGGCGGAGCCACAACGAGCAAGGCGCACACGGCGGTGAAAATCGAAGCATTTTATCCCCATGGGGTTGTGCATGTGCTTGATGCAAGCCGCAGCGTAAACGTCGCAAGTGCTCTATTGAGCGATGAACAAAAACCTGCGTTTATGGAGAAAATGCGCGGTGATTACGAACAACTGCGGATCGACCACGCCGCCCGCACGACGACTCGCACGCTCGTTCCCGTCGCGGAAGCCCGGGAGCGCGCATACACGGCGGATTGGGCCACAGCAGACATCGCAGTGCCATCGAAGCTCGGCGTGACCGTGCATGACAACTTCCCGCTGGCTGAGCTGGTCGAGTATTTCGATTGGTCACCCTTTTTCCATGCATGGGAATTGCGGGGACGGTATCCGGCCATCTTCGAAGACCCGGTGATCGGCACGGAAGCACGGTCGCTCTATGACGATGCACGCCAGTTATTAGATCGCATTGTCAATGAGGGAATTTTTCATGCACGGGCAGTGTCTGCGTTTTGGCCTGCCAACCGGGTTGGCGATGACATCGAGCTCTACTCGGACGCAGACCGAACGACCGTGCTTTCCACGATGCATTGCCTGCGACAGCAAGCAGACAAGCCGAAAGGACAGCCGAACTTTTCACTCGCAGATTTCGTGGCACCCAAAGATTCCGGACGTGTGGACTACATTGGCGGATTTGCCTGCACGGCAGGACCCGAAGTGCATGACTTTGCGAAGCATTTTGAGGAACAACACGACGATTACTCTGCGCTCATTGTTAAGGCTTTGGGAGACCGCTTTGCGGAGGCATTCGCCGAGCGGCTTCACAAGTGGGCACGCGATGAATGGGGATTTGGCCTCACGGAAAACCTCGCGAAAGAGGAACTTATTCGTGAGAAATACCGCGGAATCCGTCCGGCGCCAGGATATCCAGCATGTCCGGATCACACCGAGAAATGGGAACTCTTCCGTCTCCTCGACGCCACGGATCACACCGGCATCTTCTTGACTGAAAGCTTGGCAATGTATCCTGCCAGCTCGGTGAGCGGACTCTTTTTCGGTCACCCGGACGCAAAATATTTTGCGGTGGGCAAGGTTGAGCGAGATCAGGTCGGCGACTACGCAGCACGCAAAGGAATGGACTTGCTTGAGGCAGAGCGCTGGCTGCGACCGTATCTGAATTACGACGCCGATAGCGTGCTTGTGCGTCCATGTTTACCGGGATCAAAAGTCAAGATGGTGGCATAGAATCATGATCAAGAAACCAGATTCTTCCGTTACACTGACGTGCCGCACGTGCGAGGCGCCGGTTTTGGATCGGGATCTGGATCCAGGAGATGAATTGCGATGTGCGAGGTGCGCAGAACTCATTAAAAGCGGCCGACGCAGCAGTTCTCTACAATCCGCATGGGCGCTATCTTCAACCGGCATCGTCCTGGCCGTCTTGGCGAATGTCTATCCGGTGATGACATTCGACGTGCTGGGTTACAAGCAGTCAACCCACATCGTCACGGGCGTGCTTGGGCTCGCCTCTCAGGACTTCCGATTCGTTGCATTCGTTGTCTTTTTTTGTGCGATTGCGGCACCCGTTTTATATTTTTGTGCCGTCTGGTATGTCTCTGCAGCATGCTGTCTCGGACGGCACCTGCCGCTGGTGGAGGGTTTCGCCAAGGCGGTAGAACGCCTCGCGCCATGGAGCCTCGTGCCAGTCTTTGCTGTCGCTTGTTTTGTCGCAGTGGTTAAACTCGACATGCTCGGCACCGTGACATGGCAGCCCGGGATTTTTTGGGTGATCTTACTTTCGATTTGCTGCATCACGATGTCCCGCGTTTTCGATCAAGACACGGTGGAGGAAAATCTGGAGACCCTGCGATGACTGACCAGACCCGAGTCGACATGGCGCGCGCATTGGTGCTATCCGGAATCATCTTATATATTCCCGCAAATATCTTGCCCGTGATGACTATGACAGTCACCGGCGAAGTGGAGGCACTCACGGTAATGGGTGGAGTGGAGGAGTTGTATGACTCAGGCCTCTGGCCCGTCGCGGCAATCGTATTTCTTGCCAGCATCGTTGTCCCGTTCCTTAAACTCACATGCATGACTTGGATCCTTTTCTTGCATAGCACCGGACATCATCAAAGGCTGCGAACGAAAATGTTTCGTATCCTCCGGCAGATCGGAACATGGTCGATGGTCGATATTTTCCTGCTGGCAGTGCTAACGGCTGTCGGACAACTCGGTGTGCTTGCAAGCGTGCGGGCGGAGATTGGCGGAGTATTTTTCACCGCAGTGCTGCTTTGCAGTTTGTTTGCTTCAGATGTATACAAACCTGAGTTGATCTGGCGTAGTGCGAGGGTGCCAGCCATCCCATGATTTCAGATTCAGAACCTGATCCGATCCCGCCCGACTACGGTAAAGTGGTCAAGGCACGGAGAGCCCGGATTTCATGGGCGTGGCTGTTCCCTGTGCTCGCCGCGAGCGCTGCCGCATGGCTGTTTTGGACAAACTGGAAGGGGCAGGGCCCGGAAATTCAAATCTACTTTGCCGATGCCCCCGGGATCCATGCCGGAAAATCGCTGCTCATTTATCGGGGGGTGACAGCGGGACACGTCACCCGCGTGTCCCTAAATGACCCGCTCGACGGCGTGATCGTCACCGTGCGGCTTAATGCATTCGCAGCCGGATTGGGCCGCGCAGAGAGTGCGTTCTGGATCGATCAACCGGTGATATCGCTCGACGAAATAACCGGATTAGAATCTCTCATTCAGGGCAATTCAATCCATGCCCGCCTCGGTGGAGGCGAAGTTGCCACCAAATTCACTGGCCTCAGCGAAGCACCGCTTTCGCCGCTCGATACGCCATCGCTTCTCATTCAGCTTCGTGCGGCATCGATTGATTTTCTGGATCGCGGAACCCCGATTTATCACGGCGGGGTGACAGTCGGAGTAGTACGGGAAAAATCCTTGGACTCAAGCGGCGATGCGCTGCTACTGGTCGCAATTGACCATCAGCACAAGGGGTTTGTCCGGACCACATCGAAGTTTTGGATCGTGCCCGCGACTTCTCTAAAAATTAG
>JBDNGG010000157.1:0-4129 GCA_041689405.1 Terrimicrobiaceae bacterium
GATGTCCGCCTTTCTCCGCTTTTCAGCGACGGTGCGGTTTTGCAGCGGGGGATAGAGGTTCCGATTTGGGGAATAGCCGACCCCGGCGAATCCGTGGCTGTCCGCATGAACGGCAAAGAGGCTTCCGGCACTGCCGATGGCTCCGGTCGTTGGAGTGTCAAGCTCCCCGCGCAGGATGCCGGCGGGCCGTTCGATCTCACCGTGCAGGGAAAGAACACGATCGTTCTACGTGATATTGCCGTGGGTGAGGTGTGGGTCGCTTCGGGGCAATCCAACATGCAGTTTCCCCTGATGACGCTCGAGCCCGCTCATCCTGTTCACGGGCTCCTGGCCAGAGAGGTGATCGTCGCCGCCAACGACCTGCAGCTTAGGATATTCAGTGTCAAAATGCAAGTCTCACCGGAGATGCTCCGCGGTTAGGTCGAATGACCAGCAGAATGGCCCTTGCTTACTTCCGGCGACAGATGGAAACTGATGTTTTCTAGGCACCCTCTGGTTATGTCGATCTCAAACCTTCCCTCGTCCACCAATTCTCTTGAAAAGATCCGTTTCCCCAAAAGACACCATCGGCAAACCCATTGGCAAGTGCTCGGGGTTATCGCGCTCGGATTGATGATGGTGAGCACAAACTTGGAAGCCGAGGAGACATTCGATGTTGACTGGTCAACTCTGGGATCCATGACGCCGCAGCAATCCGATCCTGATTCCCGAATTGCCTTTGTCTCTAAACTGTCCTCCCACAGTATTGTCGCCGGCCTCGAGACCAAGCCGCCCAACCCCTTCCCCGGCTCAGAAGCCTCACTCTACGTCACTGCTGAGAATCCTGACGACACGTGGTTTCGTTTTGTGGCCCGGCCTTTCGTCGAGCAAAGCGCCGCCCAGGGAGCAATGGAGTTCGAGTTTAGCCTCGTCACGGGAGCGATCAATTTTTCCCTAGGGCATTGTGACCAACCATGGACTCCCGGAAATCTGTCAACCTACAGCGTCACCCACATGAAGTTTCTCGTCGTTTTTGCAGTGGACCAAGAGGTCCAGATCGCCGGACGATCGTATCAAACCGGATCAATTTCCACCTTAAGCGCAGGAGAAAATTATCGCTTTCTGATCAAATGGGATATGGCCACACCGGAGAGATTCGCCTACTTTCTCAATGGAGAACCCCTCACTCCGCTTACAGGTTCTGCCCACAACTTCTCTGGCACGTCTGCCGACACTGGAATCGATGCCTTCCGAATCGCTATCGGTGGCCCCGAGGATCATCTTGGGTCATTTTTCCTCGGACGCATCTCGGCCCGTTCCGTGCCGGTGGACTTTCTTAATCCTGAGGGTCTGCTCGCAAAATGATTCCCCCCGCAAGCGCCGGCCCCACTTCTCCCAAGTAGATTTCCTGCTTCAGGATGCCCTCTAAGCAGTAACGTCAGTTCAATGAAAAATGCGTGAAAACCAGCGGATTTTCATGCGGGCAACGGGTAATTCACCACCCCAAAACAGTGGAGTTCCGTGGCCAGCGTTTGGGCTGACTGGGTGCTGATACGCGTCCAATTTTGAATATTGGTTTCTCCGAGGTGGTTGGGTTCTCCATGGTCGCTCACATATTTATCCCCCAGCCCGAGTTCTTCCGGCGAAAGAGCCAGCAACTCCTGGATCCGTTGGAAATAGGCGAGACCTGCGCACTTTTGGCCCTCTCCCCGATCATGGCATTCCTTGGCGGAAAGGAGCTGTCCGTTGGCATAGGGAAACACGCAGAACCAGCTCGCGTCGGCCATGCGCCACCCACCCTCGGCATAGAATTCGGCAATGCAATGGCCCGATTTGGTGTCTGAATAAAATAATTGGATCACGCGAGCGGGGATCCCGCAAACCTGACAAAGCCGGATGAAAACCCTCGCCTGTTCGTTGCAGGGTCCGACTCCGCTCTGCAAAAGGGATTCATCATCGCAGTTCCGGTCGGGCCTCACCTCCGGGCCGTAAGGCGGCATGTGCGGATGCCGGAGGCGGGAAGCGCCATGAATCAAAAGGCTGACTGCCTTTTCCAGCGGCGATTGATCGGGAGTCGTAATCTCCGCCGCCAGTTTCTCGTAGGTTGGCAGCAGTCCGGGCCGGTAGCGCACCTCAAGCGGGGTGTAATCGGTATAAAGATAACGGGCCGTCTCCGGTCGATACATGACGAATTGATTTGCATGGTAACGGTCCACCCCTCGAACACTCATCGCCAGCGGGTAAGTCCGCTCTTTGAATGGCGAGTGCATTCCATTTCGTCCTCGATAGGGGAGGATGGAGGGCGGAAGCTCTTCCTTTGCCCAGGCGGGGCAGTCGGGTGGATCGAAGTCTGGATGGGTTAAATCGTGAGCAAGCATGGCGGTTGTCGGTTGAAGGAGGATGATACAACAATCAGTTTGAAATACAAACATCGTTCGATCAAGTGATGATCTGAATGACCTTCGGGTTCTTTCGCGTGATTCGCAGACACAACTGCTTTTCCGAGCTGGCCACCCCGTGCTGGTTACTTGCTATTACCAGGTTAATATCTTTGACGTGGAATCCCGGCATGAGACGTTGTAAATATGAAATCCAAAGCGGCTTTTTTTCATTCCCTCCTTCTCTTGGCGTCGATTAGCGTGCACGCCGATGTCAGCCTCGTCACCGACGGGAAGCCCGTCGCAGAGATCGTTGTCGCGGATGATGCGTCTCCTAGTGTTCGAACGGCTGCCGATGAGCTTCAAAGGCATTTGCAAGCCATGTCGGGAGCGAAACTCTCCATAGTCCATCACCCGACAAAAGACGTCGCCAATCAGGTCTTCGTGGGCCAGGGCGCGGTGCCGAAGGAGCTGGGATTCTCGCTCGACGGAGTCAAAGCGGACGGCTTTCGCATTGTCGCGGAGAAGAATCATCTGATCTTGGCCGGAAATGAGTCCTACAATTTCGCGAGGTCGTTCTTGAAGTTTAAGGCCGTTCCGCGATTCGAACGTCAGGCCCATTGGGAAAAACTTCTTGGGAAAAAATGGAGATGGCCGCCCATGATTGACTACCGTGATTATAGCGAGCAGTTGGGTTTCCATTCCATTGATGGAAACGGCACGCTCTATGCAGTTTATGACTTTCTGGAGCAATTGGGCCTGCGTTGGTATGCGCCGATTCCCGACTTGGGGATCGTCACGCCCGAACTGAAGGACATCAAGGCGAAGTCACAGTCCTTAACCAAAAATCCGGAATTCCCCGTGCGCAATTTTGCGGACACCAAGGTCGGCGAACATTTGGACGAGTTTCTCTGGTATAAATCGATGAGGGTCGGGGGCGACCGCTTTGTCCCGATGTATCATAGCATGAGCGGACCGTCTGAAATAAATCCGGAGGAGCAACCGCAGGAGTATTACGGCAAAATTGGCGGGAAAATCGATTATCACTCCCCGCGCATGACCAACCCGAAATTGCGGGAGGATATGGCCGCCTATCTGCAGAAAGTTGAAGAACATTTTCCGGGGATGGATTACATTTCCATCGGGCAGCCGGATGGCTGGTCTTTAATTGATAGCGACGACGTGGCTGCGGGCTGGGACAAGCTGGAGGCAAGAGGAAAAGCGGGCCGCTACAGTGATTATGCTTGGGATTTCAATCTGGATGTCCGGAATCGCCTCATGAAACTCTATCCGGACAAGAAATTCACTGTCTTTGCTTACTCGCGAACCAACCGAATTCCTTCAAATCTTCCGAAAGTCCCGGATAATATGGTTGTCGGGTTCACGCAAACCAGTGCGTTTTGGATGCTGCCCGACCCAAGGGAACAACTGGATCGGCGCAATGAATGGATCGCTCACATGAACAGTCCCGATCAGCTTTATATCTGGGAATACTACCTCCAACATGCCTCGCCCCGCAATCTTCCCCCTGTGCCCGTGATCTTTCCTGAGTTGATGAAGGAAAGTTTCGCCGGACTCTACGATCACTGCCTGGGATTCCATGCGGAGATCGGCTGGACCGCGAGCAATGCTGTGAAGCCCGAAGGTTATCCGAACACGGCTCGTCCATGGATCAGTCATATCATGCTCTATCTCCACAACAAACTCTGTTGGGATCGGAATCTCGATATCAGAGCGACTCTCGATGAATATTATGATCTCTTCTACGGACC
>JBDNGG010000158.1:0-19949 GCA_041689405.1 Terrimicrobiaceae bacterium
TATCCTCGAAGATCGGCTCTCTGCGATCCCCACGGCTCATCACTTGATAGATCGCTCCCTCGTATTCAATCCGCGATTGCCTCGCAATCCTTTCGCCTTCCTACATTCTCATCCCCTTTGAACCTCGCGCTCCAGTTCCTTGATCACGGTTTCGAAGCCGTGGGCCTTGAAGGCGGAGCCCCACGCAGTGCTTCGACTCGCTCGTAGGGATACCCGACTCTGCCCCTGACTCTGCCCCTGACTCTGCCCCTGACTCTGCCCCCGACTCTGCCCGTGGTTCGTAAAGTAGCCAGCAGCGCGCCGATACATAGTCGAGGCGGCCAGACAGGGAACGAAGAAATCATCAATCGAGCCATCCGCCAGCAAGGATTTGTAGCGTCCAGAAAACAAATGTCCCCGCACTCTGTGCCGAGAATTGTAGCGCTGGGTATATGTTCCCAGAAACCACTTCATTCCAGCGACCAGCGTCGGTTTTGGCGTTTCCATGACGATGTGAAAATGATTTCCCATCAGGCAATACGCATGGATTTGCCATTCTGCCTTATCACACGCATGGCCCAGCGGTTTAAGAAATCTTTCTCTGTCCTCGTTATCCTCGAAGATCGGCTCTCTGCGATCCCCTCGGCTCATCACGTGATAGATCGTCCCTCGTATTCAGTCCGCAATTGCCTCGCCATCCTTTCTCCTGCCTGCATTCTCATCCCCTTGGCAATGTAACATAACTGCACTGACCCTTTTTTTACGCCGACTTCACAAAACAGTGCCGGACACCGGACTTTAACTTCTCCTCCTATGTTGAAAAGTTCAACGCCACCCTCAATACTAGGGCATCGCTATCATGAATAGCTGCGACAGACGCGGGCATGGGGGGATAACTCGTGAGGGATCGCGGACGACATCAGAAAATGAGTCGGCATTGTCTAGGTTTTTCTCGCCTACATCTACGCTTTTCCCTCGCAGGCAATCAGTCGAAGATGCTATCAGGGAACTGATTTCCGCCATGCGGTCAGTCGGCCATTGAGCGCTGTTCAAGATTTCATCCTTCCAACACATGTCACTCCAAAAACTCTGCACACCACGTCCCTCAGTCTTTGCTGCCGACAGGAGAGCTACCGTTCTCAGCCTTGAAACCTTTTTGAAGGAGGAGATCAACGGTGATGAGTTCTTCGAGGAGAACTACTTTACGAACGGGATGCTGACGCTGGTTGACCGGGCCTTCCGGCATCTGGGAGGTTCTGGTGCTGGTTCGTCGGTCTTCCTGCTGTCGCAGGCAATGGGCGGCGGAAAAACGCACAGCATGATTGCGCTGGGGTTGTTGGCTCGTGATTCCAAATTGAGGAAGAAAGTTTTAGCCGAGCATGATCCTGCGCCGAATCTCTCGAAATGCCGTGTTGTCGGATTCAACGGACGCAGCACCGACGAGCCTGGTGGGATCTGGGGGTCGATTGCCGGGCAACTTGGAAAAGCAGAACAATTCCGCCAGTATGTTTCACCGCTGCTTAGCGCACCGGGACCTGAGGCTTGGAAGCAATTGTTTGGCAGTGAACCGCTGGTGGTTTTCCTCGACGAGCTTCCTCCCTACTTGGCAAACGCTGTCGCGGTTCCTGTTGGGAACGGCGACCTCGGCATCGTCACGACGACCGCGCTCGCGAATCTTTTCGTCGCAGTCGCCGACATGAACAACGTGTGCCTGGTCATTTCCGATCTGGCGGGAACGAATTATACTGGGGGTCAAGCCGCTCTTCAGGCGGCATTTGAGCGCGCCGTGCAAGGCATCTCTTCGGAATCCAAGCGTATTGCGGTCCCAATCACTCCGGTCAATCCGAATGGTGACGAACTTTACCACATCCTCCGCAAACGCCTGTTCGAGGATGTTGCGCCGGAGGCCGAGATCCAAAAAGTCGCATCCGCCTATCGCGAAGCTCTCCGTGAGGCGAACAAGATGAATCTCACCACCACCTCGCCCGAGGCACTCTTCGCCCGCGTTGGGGATGCCTACCCGTTTCACCCCGACCTCCGGGAACTCGTCGGCAAATTCAAGGAAAACGACGGCTTCCAGCAAACGCGCGGTGTCATTCGCCTCATGCAGATGGTGGTGTCGAATCTCTGGAAATCGGAAAAAGCAGCGGCCATAGACCTGATTCACCCCTACGACTTGGATCTGAATCTCGATGAGATCGCATCCGAGGTCCGGACCATCAACCCGTCGCTCAGCGAAGCCATCGCCCACGATGTTGCTCACGGTGGTGATGCCGAGGTCGAGCAGATTGACCTCGCCAATGGGAACTCCGACGCATCGGACGCCGCCCGACTGATTCTCGTCGCATCCCTTTCGACGACCCCCGGTGCCATCCATGGCCTGCGGGAATACCAACTCGTGGATTGCCTCCAGCGTCCGGGGCGCGACCTTTCCACCTTCAAGGCCAACGTCCTCGACAAGTTGGCGACCCGCGCTTGGTATCTTCACAACTCCGCCGACGGCCGCCTCTTCTTCAAGAACCAGCAAAACCTTGCCGCCAAGCTGCGCTCGACCGCCCTCTCGCTGCACCCGGAGACTGTTGACCGTATGCTCCGCGAGCATCTGGAGGAATACTTCGAATCTTCACTCCGCGACTGCTACCAAGTTGTCAAAGTTCTGCCGCCTCCCGATGAAGTTCAGCTCGAACAGGAAAAGACAACTCTCGTCATCGTGCGCCCCGGCGGTCAGGCAAACCAATTGCCCATTTCCGCTGACTGGCAAGCATGGTGGAACCAGCAGCAATACAAAAATCGCGTCCTTTTCCTGACCGGCTCACGCGACACTTTCCAGAAGGTGCTCGACTCCGCCCGCCAGACCCGTGCCCTCCAGAGCATCGAAGACGAACTCAAGGCGGAAAACACCCCGTCCGATGACCCGCAGTGGCGGGCTCTCGACGCCCTCCGCGACCGCGTTGGCCTACAATTCACTTCGGCACTCAAGGAGGCCTTCGATCAGATCGTCTATCCCTCCATCAATTCCGCACTGCGAACCACTGGCACCGATCTCGCTTTTGCCGGCAATCAAAGCGGAGAGGCCACGATCCGCAAAACTCTTGAAGGAGCGCAGAAGTTCACGACCCAGATCGACGACGACAGTTTCCGCACACGCGCAGAAGCACGACTCTTCGGCACGGCCGAAACCAAAGTTGTTCTGTGGTCGGATTTCAAACGCGCGGCAGCCGTCAATACCAACTGGCCGCTTCACAAAACATCCGCTCTGGAGGAACTGAAAGTCGAGTGCCTCCGTCGCGGGCTTTGGCGCGAAGAGGGCAACCACATCCGGCGCGGCCCCTTTCCGCCCCCGGTCCCTGAGGTTTCCATTCGCGAGCTTTCGACTCAGGACGACGGAGAGGGCATCACCTTCCTCAAGATCGAGCCACTCCATGCGCCTTCCGTTTTGTATGAAACCGGTGATACCGATCCCACGACAGCATCCAGCCCTGTGCCGACCCCTGCTCGCTTTGAAGCCAAGGGCATCCGCTACAAGTTCATCGCTTACGACTCGGAAGATCTCGGCCGCGTCAGCGTAGTTAGGGAATGGACTGCGAAGCTCCGCTTGAAACACCAGCTTCACCACCGGGGTGACCATTACGAAGTTGAATTGCTTGCATTGCCGAAGACCAACGGGATCGTCATCCGCTACACGACCGATGGCTCCTCACCCACGGGCGGGGGTTTTGCCACCTACGACGGGCCATTTCGTGTTCCTGCAACTTGCCGCGTTGTCTGTGCCATGGCTGTGGGGCCGGCCTACGATCTCAGCTCCGAGACGGTCCGCATCCCGATTCCACAGAAAGGCGCGGAAGAACGTGAGTTGGATCTGATCAAGCCTGCACGCTGGACCAAACAAACGAAGCTTGATGACACCGGAGCTGTCTGGGACTTCATCCAACGATTGGAAAATGAAGCGGGGTTGATCTCCTATGACGCTGGCCTTTCCGCCGAAAGCTCCGACGGACAGCAGATCGTGGATTTCTCTGGTTCCGTGGCGGGCGGTTACGACGGGGTTGCGTTGAAATCTGTTGCGGAAAAACTTCAGGAAATTGTCAGCGGCGGAAGCCTGCGCATGACCATCGGCTCGCTCGGTTTTCCCACCGGCCAAGCCCTTCTCGACTGGCTGAAAGCGACAAGCCAGCCGTTCAGCCTCGCCTCCGTGATCCAATAATCCATGCGCCGCGCCACCTCAGTATCAGCTCGCAAGGTTGTTGGCCTCGGCTTTCTGCCGGAGGAAGCCCGCCATGGCTTTCTCATCGACATTCCAAAGGGCACTGCTGGCAACGAAATGATCTGCATCACCGAGCACCGGGGCTCCGATCTTGACCATCTGGGGGGCCGTGCCGTGGATACTCCCTCGCCCAGTGATCCATCGCTACGGGTCGTCATCGACCGCTCGCGCTGGCTGGCGCTTGCCCCTTCCTTTTGGGATGAGGCCAATCGCCGCCTTCGTGCGAATGGCCTCCCCGCCGCCAAGTTTCAGAAAAATCCCACCAAGCCCGTGCCGGTGCATCCGTCCCTCGGCAAGGAACTCTGCATCCTTTGCTGGGCCGTCGAGGAAGCCTCACCCAACGACATTCCCAATGCCCTGCGCAACTGGGAGGCGCTGGCTCCCGAGGAACGCTGGTGGCTCTACACCATGACTGTGGCCACCACCGGCCAGGCTATGCAGAAAGGGCTCGGCTGGCGCAAGGCCCTCCGCGCCGCCATTGCCGACAATCCCTTCGTCAAAGGCGAGGGCCTCTCGCCCAAAGCCCGCCGCGAGCTGCTCGGGCACTCCCAACTTTCGCTCTCGCTCTGACGCATCTTCAATTTTTGCACATGTTCAATGAATTGATTCACCAACCTGAAAGCAAGACGCTCGAATTCAAGCGCGACTTGTCTTCTCCGCGTCCGTTACTTAAATCTCTGGTGGCATTTGCAAATTCAGCAGGCGGACGTTTAGTCCTCGGTGTGGCCGATGACCGCCAAATCATTGGCGTCAAAAATCCATTGGATGAAGAGGAACGGCTGGCCAGCCTGATCGCTGACTCGATCTCGCCGCGGCTGGTGCCGAATATCGAAATGGTCACAGTGGAAGGAAAAACTCTACTCATCATTGAGGTCTTCCTCAGCGGCATGCGTCCCCATTTCATCAAAGCCGAGGGCATGCAAAACGGCGCCTATGTCAGGCTGGGTTCTACCAACCGCCAAGCCGATCCACAGTTGGTCGCCGAGTTGCAGCGCGGGGCGGCCGGGGTCAGCTTCGATGCCCTGCCGATGCCTGACCTCACGCTGGATGCTCTCGACCTCAAAGCGATCGAGGAAGATTTCAAGGGACGGAAAGCCGTCGATGAGCGGGCACTGCAAAGCCTGCGGATTCTCGTCAAAGATCAGGGTCGGCTGGTTCCAAGCAAGGGCGGCATACTGCTCTATGGGCTCGACCGTCGGCAATATTTCGACGACGCCTGGATTCAGTGTGGGCGTTTCATCGGCGACGACAAGGCCGATATCTTCGATCACATCGACATCCATGATCCTTTCCCCCAGGCGGTTGAAGCGATCATCCTGTTTTTGAAAAAACATGCCATGCGCGGGGCGGATTTTTCTGAAATCCGTCGCAAGGATATCTGGAGCATCCCGGTGAAAATACTGCGCGAAGTCGTCATCAACGCGCTCGTCCATGCCGACTATTCGCACCGTGGTTCGCCCATCCGCGTCGCCTTCTTCGACACCCGGATCGAGGTCGAAAGCCCCGGACTGCTCCTTCCCGGCCTGACCATCGAGGACATCAAGCAGGGAATATCCCAAATCCGCAATCCGGTCGTCGCCCGAGTGTTTCGTGAATTGGAACTCGTCGAGCAATGGGGCAGCGGTATTCCCGGCATCTTCCGGCAGGTTGCAGACGAGAAGCTCCCGGAACCTACCATCGAAGAATTGGTCGGTCGCGTCCGCTTCACCGTGCCTCTCCAGGAAATCCTGCCGCTTTCCAGTGAGCAGTCCCGAAAAAGCGGCACACATCCAACAAAGACCCAATCGGGGTTAGAGTCAGGGGCCCAGTCAGGGGCCCAGTCAGGGGCCCAGTCTCATCGGATCCTTTTTGCGCTCCAAGACTGCCCGCTGTCTTCTCAAGAAATCGCACTCGTCCTCGATTTGGAAACCAAATCAGGAGCATTGAAGCGGTCATTGAAACAATTATTGGCTCAAGGAATGATCGAATACACCCTCCCCGAAAAACCCAACAGCCGCTTGCAAAAGTATCGACTGACAGAAAAAGGCAAAAAGTTGCAGAACGAAGGATAAACTTCCGCCATCTTCCCTTCATAATTCACCCTTTCTTCCCGTGCCCACTTTCATAGAAACTCAATTCCCCATCGCCCGCCTCTCCGCCGAATCTTACAAGGAGCGCAAGGCGAACAATGGGCAGACGCTCACCCGGCTCGGCAAATGGTGGGGACGCAAGCCGCTCATCCTCGTCCGCGCCTCCATCCTCGGCATGCTCATGCCCGCTTCTGGCGACCCGAAGCGGGACCGCGAAATCTTCCTCAAGATTCTCACGATGGACGATGCTGGCACGCTCGCCCGCTGGCGGGCGGACAAACGGTTCAACGTCTCCGATCTTGGCGTGCTCGCGACCCCTGAGGAAAAGACCGAGTGGAACGAACTCGACGGCGCGGCGGAAGCGGCGCGGGAGGAGGTAAAGCGGTTCCGCATCGCGAGCAAATTCATCGCCAGAGGCGACCGCGACGCGACGGAACACGCCCGTGCCGCCATCGACGCCGCCGTGGCGGACGCCAATCGCTGCGGCGGAGCCTTGCAGGCCTTCATCGGGGAGTTGCAAGTGCGCTGCTTTTCGCGACTGACCTACGCCGAACGCATCACCCGCTGCGACAGGCCGGAAAATGTGGACGGCCCCACCGCTGAGGCTTGGGCGGAAATCAACGCGCACCTCGGCGCCACCGCCACCGGTCTGCCGAGTCTCGTCGAGCAACTCGGCCAGCGCACCTTCGGCCACACCCCGCGCGTGGGCGATGCCTTCTGCGGCGGCGGCTCCATTCCTTTCGAGGCCGCCCGCATCGGTTGCGAGGCCTTCGGCTCGGATCTCAATCCCGTGGCCGGCCTGCTCACTTGGGCCAGCCTTCATCTGCTCGGCGGCGGACGCGAGGTGCAGGATGAGGTCATGCGCGTGCAAGCCGAAGCTCTGGCCGAGGCCGACCGGCAGGTCACCGACTGGGGTATCGAGCACAATGCCGCTGGCGAACGCGCCGACGCCTTCCTCTATTGCGTCGAGGTGAAGCCCGAAGGCTGCGACTACTTCATCCCGCTCGCCCCGAGCTGGCTCGTGGGCGAAAAATCGAAGGTCGTCTGTCGCTGGCACCGCGTCGCAGACTCTGACCGCCTCCAGCCAGAAATGGCCATCGTCTCCGCAGACGAGGTGCGGGCCTACAAAGACAAAAAGGACGCCACGGTGGTGGACAGCCGCGTCATCGATCCATTCGACCGTGACCGCTCATGGTCGGTCGAGGCCCTGCGTGGGGCAGACGGGCTGCGCCGCTGGACCAACGACGATCTCGTGCCCCGCGCTGGCGATGTCTTCCAAGAACGTCTTTACTGCATTCGCTGGGTGAAAACCGTCACCGATCGCAATGGCAAAACTCGCGAAATCCGCCGTTACTCCGCTCCCGACGAAGCCGACAGCCAACGCGAGACCCGTGCCCTCGCTCTACTTCGCGAACGCTTTGCCAGGTGGCAACACCTGGGTTTCATTCCCTCGAAGTCGATTCCGGAAGGCGGAGACAAAACCGAGGAGCCCATCCGCACTCGCGGCTGGACCCACTGGCATCAACTTTTCACCCCCCGCCAGCTACTCACCCACGGCCTGCTCGCGGAGATTTCCAACCGGCTGGCGGAATCGAAAGAGGCAAAAGTCGGGTGCCTTCTCGGGCTTGGTAGATTGGCAAACTGGGATTCGCGCCTGTGTCAGTGGGTTGCGGACAAAACGAAAGAAGGAGGCGCGCACACTTTTGCCAACCAAGCGCTGAATACTCTCTTTAGCTACTGCACTCGCCCTGCACCGAAACTTGATACCGCGTGGCCAGCCGTCATTCGTGTGGAAAAAGGGGCGCCGACAGAAAAGCAGACGTCCGTTTCCGACGCCCGCGATCTCCGTGAAACCTGCGACCTTTGGGTGACGGACCCGCCCTACGCCGACGCGGTCAACTACCACGAACTCGGCGACTTTTTCCTCGCGTGGCAGGACAAGTCGCTGAGCGCGATTTTCCCCGAGTGGAGCGCCGACGCTCGCGCCGAACTGGCCGTGCGCGGCGATGGCGAGGATTTCCGCCATTCCATGGTCGAGATTTACAAGAACCTCGCCCGCCACATGCCAGACAACGGGATGCAGATGGTGCAGTTCACCCATCAGGACCCCGGCGTCTGGGCCGATCTCGGCATGATCCTCTGGGCCGCCGGATTGAAGGCCACCGCAGCGTGGACCATCAGCACCGAGACCGAGGCTGTCGGCATCAAGAAAGGCAACTACGTCACCGGCACCGTCTGCCTCGTGCTGCGTAAGCGCGTCTCTCCCCAGCCCGGCTTCCTCGACGAGGTCTATCCGCTGGTCGAAGACGAAGTGCGCCGCCAAATCGAGTCCATGCAGGCCCTCGACGAGGACGGCGAGCCGAACTTCAACGACGCCGACTACCAGCTCGCCGCTTACGCTGCCGCCCTCAAGGTGCTCACGCAATACGCCACCCTCAACGGCAAGGACGTGGAGCACGAGGTCTTCGCCGTGCGCGAGCGCCATACGAAGAGCGATTTCCAGATCGTGATCGAGCGCGCCATCACCATCGCCTGCGACCTTCTCATCCCCCGCGGCCTCGACGCATCGTGGCGGGAACTTTCCCTCGTCGAACGCTACTACCTCCGCGCTCTCGACATCGAGAGCCGTGGGGAGCGCCGCAAAGGAATGTATGAGGAACTCGCCCGCGGCTTCGGCGTCACCGACATCCGCCCCCTGCTCAAGAGCGACCAAGCCAACGGCACGCGCATGCACACGCCCAGCGGCTTCGCCGCCGCCGGCCTTGCACCCATCGGCGAAGCAGGCACCGATGCGCTCCCCGCCCGCCGTGGCCGCGCTGCAACCGGAACCGCGCACCCTTTCCCCTCGTCGCCGCTCCGGCACCTTCTTTTCGCCATCCGCGAAACCGCCACCGCCGACAACAGCCCCGAACCCGGCCGACAATACCTGCGCGACACCTTCGGCCAAGGCTACTGGGGCCAGCGCGAACGCTTCATCGCCCTCCTCGAATGGCTCGCCGCCCTTGGCAACGCCGAAGGCATGAACGAATGGACCGAAGATTCCACCGCCGCCCGCATCCTCGCCGGCCGCCTCAGAAATGACGATGCGTGATGTGCTCTGCACATTGTGCCACTTAGCCGAAAAATTCCATGTAACCACGCCGGACAAAAACGAATAATGAATCCTGACGAAGCCATCAATGGTATCCGAGTGCGGGTGGTCGGTGCTCCCGAACGAACCGGATGCATCGTCAGTGACTCACCGAGGGAGCAAGGCGGCATTTGGTCGGTTCGGGTGCTTTTCGACGAGGGGACCCCGCGGATGCTTAGGGTGGATCATTTGGAGCTTCTGCCAACACACCGCAATATCACGGCTGACATCCTCAATGGTCAGTTGGAAGGACCGGAAAGCCTTCGTCGGAACCTTCTGCATGAGAAACTGCATGGCCGCCTTTCTGAAGTGATGTATTCGATGGATGCATCGGATACCACGTTCTTTGCTTATCAGTTCAAGCCCGTGGTCAAGCTGCTGGAGTCCCCGACAAATAGTCTGCTGATTGCTGACGAGGTCGGATTGGGAAAAACGATCGAAGCAGGCCTGATCTGGACAGAACTCAGGGCGCGTGAAGGGGCTCGAACCCTTCTAGTTGTTTGCCCGCCTCACCTGATAACCAAATGGAAGAACGAACTGAAGCGTCGCTTCGGAGTGGATGCTCGGAATGCTGGCCCGGCGGAAGTGTTTGAGGCGCTGGATGAGGCGCGCCGTGGCGTATCGAATGGATTCGCTCTGGTATGCTCTTACCATAGTTTGCGGCCTCCAAGGGAATGGGAGGGCGGCAACGGAGGACCAGCCGGCCGACTCGCTCAGCGCTTGTCCACTTGGGCGGAGGAGGAAGAGCCGTTCCTCGATCTTCTGGTGATGGACGAAGCAGCGATCATGCGCAACTCGGAGAGTCAGACATCAAAGCTTGGCGGTCTTCTCTCGCCGATCTGCCGGCACAAAGTCTATCTTTCGGCTACGCCCCTGCACACGCGCTCCACAAACCTATTCACGCTACTCCGGAGGCTCGATCCGGACACGTTTCCCGACGAGCATTCGTTCAACTCGATCCTTGAGGCGAATGCTCCGTTGGTTCGACTTCGCAAAATGATCCTTTCTGGCAATGCTAGCCGCGAGGAATTATTGGAGCAGATCGACCTGGCGGGGAGTTCCCCATTGCTCCAGCAGAGCAATACCCTTGCCGATCTCAGGCGTCGCATCAATGAGTGCGTGTCTTATGAGGATCCGAAGCTTCGAGCAGATCTGGCCTATCGGAGCGAACGGGCGAACCTGCTTTCCTACGTGGTGACGCGGACAAGGAAGCGCGATGTGGACCTGAATCCGGTCCTGCGGGAAGTGAATACGGTCCTCGTTCCTCTCAAACCCCATGAGCAGAGTCTCTATCATGCCGTCACTTCCGCGGTGTGGGACTATGCGGCTGAAAAGGGAATCAGCTCCGGATTCCTGACGGTGATGCCGCAACGGCAGGTCGCCAGCAGCATGGCTGCCGCCTGCAAACGCCTAGTCGTTGGGGCATCGGATGCTGATGAACTGAACCCAGACGTGAGTCTCTCCAGAAACCGGGGAAATGCTGGTCCACTCGTCTCCTACGTGAGGGACGCACTTGCAGGTCGATTTAGTCCGGCAGACTTTGAGGCAGCCGATTCGAAATACGAGCACCTCGTCCAGGCACTGAGGACCTACTGGAAAGCCCACCCAAATACAAAGGTGGTGCTTTTTGCGTTCTTCAAGCCAACCCTTCGCTACCTTTCGGAACGATTGAGTCGGGATGGAATTTCCTCCCTGATGCTCACGGGAGATCAGGTAGGCGACAAGCAGGAGATAGTGGACGAGTTTGCCAAACCCAGCAGCGCCCCCCTCCTTCTGTCCTCGGAAGTGGGAAGCGAGGGGCTGGATCTTCAGTTCGCGAGTGTGGTGGTGAATTATGACCTCCCTTGGAATCCAATGGTCGTGGAACAACGGATCGGCCGCATCCACCGTATCGGCCAGACGGCGGAGCGGATCATCGTGATCAATCTTATTTGCCAGGGGACGGTCGACGAACGGATCTACTATCGGCTCTATGAACGCCTCGACCTCTTCCAGAGAACGTTGGGCGATCTTGAAGCAGTCATCGGTCCGCTCATCAACGAACTCACCAACGAGATACTGACCAACAAGCTATCTGACGCCCAACAAGCAACGCGCATCGAGGACACCGCCGTTGCGATGCAAGCAAAGATGCAAATGGAGGAGGAACTGGAGAGGGATGCTTCCATTCTCGCTGCCTACGGCGACTACGTGGTCAACCAGATCGCGGCTGCTCACGACCGGAGGGACTGGATCACTGGGCTCGATCTCGAAGTCTACATGCGGATGTTTTTCCATCGTAGTTTTCCCGCGACACGGATTAACGGGATCGACCAGAACAGGCGCATTTTCGAGATCGAACTTGATACGTCGGCAGTCCATGAACTCGACCGCTTCCTTGCAGAACGCAACCTTCGTGGACAGACCCGGCTCACGGGATTGGAGCCTCGTCGGGTGCGCTTCGATCATCGCGTGTTTACCCCGTCCGAGCGTGGGGTGGAGGTAATCCACCAGGCACACCCACTTGTCCAATTCGCGGGGCAATATCTGCGGGTGAATCGCGTAGTCCAACCGGTTCCAGTGGTGGTCGAGGTGCCTGCGGAGTGTCGCCCTGCATCTGTGCCGCCGGGACTGTATGCATTCGTCTCCCAGCGATGGACCGTCGAAGGATTGCGAAACCATGAGAAGATTCATCATGAAGTGCTCTCGCTCGCCGATGGCAGTGCGGTTGAGGGACCGCAGGTGGCCGCAAGCATTGTGGAGGTAGCCGCTGCTTTAGGCATGAGCAGCGAACAGCTTCCAATTCCAGGCGACGACTTGCTGCAAGAGCTGAGTCGTTATGTGGATGACATCGAATTCCAGGCGGACGGGCTGTTCCATCAGTTCGAGGAGCGCTGCAAGATGGAGAACGAAGACCGGCAGCAGATTCAACTCCGAGGGGTGGACCGCTTTGAGGAAAGAAGCTTCGAATCTTTGGATCGAACTCTTCACGGCCACCGTTTGCTGGGGCGCGATGCACTGGCCGCTGCCACCGAGGGTCGGATTCGCAAGCTACGGAACAAATGCGAAATTCTGCGCGACAAGATCCGCGCCAAATCCAACACGCGCGGCGAGTGTGCGACCATTGCAGCCGGACTCATTCAAATCCACTGATGAGCTTAGAGAAATCCATATTTGATCGACTCCGGCCACTCCTTGGAAGGTCCCAGAAGTCGGAGAAACCTACCGAGGCGCGACCACCGCCCTCCCGGACCCATGTCGAGCCTGCCCCGCCAGAACAGAAGGCACTATCAGACGAGAAGTCGCCGAAGATTGATCGCCTTCGGGTGTCGCCCTCGGACGGGGAGCGCCCGCGAAGGGCTCCTGCGCCCGAGGTCGATTTGACCTTGGGCATCGACTTTGGAACGAGTTGCACGAAAGTAGTGATTGGAGACCACGGGTGGCTGGGGAAATCTTATGCGGTACCAGTCGGAGTCGGAAACAATGGCTTGGAACGTTTTCTCAGGGCGACTCAGGTGAAGGCGGGAAACACGGTTGAGACCAACCTGAAGATGCGCCTGATGGAGAATCCTGATTCGGAGGAGCTGCGGGATCTGGTCGCGCTCTACTTGGCTGGCACCATCCGTGACTCTCTGAAGTGGTTCTCTGCGGAAAAGTCAGGACGCTACACAGGGCGCACAGAGGCATGGAGCCTGAACTTGGGCTTTGCGGCCAAGAAAATCAACGATGGGCCGCTCGCCTGTGCTTATAGGCAAATCGCGCATCTTGCCGCAGAACTTGGGCCTTCCGATCATCCGCTAAGTCTCGCTTCGGTGAGAAAGCTGCGGGCCGCTCCGGCAGCTTATTCGTCAATTCGGATTATCCCAGCGAGCCGGATTGCCCTCTACCCAGAAATCGCAGCGCAACTTGCTGGTTATGTCAATTCGCCTTACCGCGCTCAGGGCAACTTCATCCTGATCGATGTCGGTGCTGGCACACTTGATATTTCAACCGCAATTCTTCACGGAAATAAGGATGAGGACATCGTCTCGTTCCACGTCTGCGAAGTCGAGCCTCTGGGAGCGCTGAAACTCATGGAGGCCCGCCTTTCTGCAATCGAAAAAGCCGCTCCGGGTTCAATTAAAAGAGGCCTCGAAGGATATCAATTGGGCACTGTGCCTATCCCCGATAGTGTATCAGAGCTTTTGGGTGGGCGACGCGGGAATCAGGCCTGTGTTAGGGCCTTCGAAGAAGCTTCGACGGCTTTTGCGAACGACGCAGTTAGCCTCGCGCTAGCGTGCGCCAGTCGCTTCCGAAAGCTGCAACGTGATGCGCACGCCAATGCTAGTTTTGACCCTTGGCCAGGTCAGCTTCGTTTCTTTTTCACGGGTGGCGGAAGTCGTCTCGCGTTCTACAGTCGTCTCTTTGTTCAGGGCCGTTTTGAACAGGAACTTTCTAGATACACTCGCTGGAAGGAAACCCCAGAGGATCGGCGTCGCCATCGACAGGGCCTTCGGCGGGAGCCCCTTCCGGCACCTCGGGATCTACAGGGACTGCCAGCTGAACTCGCTTCGGATTTCGACCGTCTTAGCGTCGCTCACGGTCTTGCCTATGGGTGCGAGAACCTTATGAACATTACCGCCTCCGTTCATTCCTGATCTCAAGTCTCTCTCATTTAAGAATATGCTTCAACGCCATTCCAGCCGCCGCACCCGTCTCGATCACGCCGTGCTCAATCGCCGACTTGAAGGCGCCGCATCCTACGACCGGATAGCAGGGTATTTTCGTTCCAGCCTTTTTGAGGTGGCCGGGGAAGCGGTCATGAATGTCAGCGGAAAAGTTCGCATCATCTGCAACTCGGACCTTGATCCGAAAGATATGAAGACCGCTGCCGCTGCCCAGGCCGCCCTCCGGAGGAGTTGGTGCGCGGGTCGGCCCGAAGAGGCTCCACCTGAGGCTATTCCGCGCTACCGAGCTCTCTATGCCGCCCTCACCAGCGGAAAACTGGAAGTTCGCGTGCTCCCCGACACCGCCTTTGGCCTCATCCATGGCAAAGCAGGCGTAGTCCGTCGGGCTGATGGAACAGCCATCGCGTTTCTCGGGAGCGTCAATGAAAGCTCATCTGCTTGGAAAGTGAACTACGAGCTGCTTTGGGAGGATGACGATCCCGAAACCATCAAGTGGGTACAGGAAGAGTTCACTGCGCTCTGGGATGACCCGAGAGCCGTGGATCTGGCCTGCTGTCCGTTCATCGCGCAGGACGTGAAGCGCATCATTTCCCGCCGGGTCATTGAACCAGGGGAGATCGTGGCGGACCCAACCGCTACTGCCGCATCCGCCGCTGTCGAGACGCCTGTCTATCGCCGTGAGCAGGGACTCTGGCCACACCAAAAGTATTTTGCGCGTCTGGCGCTGGAACGACGCCGACTCGGGGGCGCACGCCTCGTTCTCGCGGATCAGGTCGGCTTGGGGAAAACGATCCAGCTTGCGATGGCCGCGCTCCTCATGGCTCTCGACGACCCGACAGGCGGGCCGATTCTTGTGCTGGCCCCCAAACCGCTTCTCCAACAGTGGCAGGATGAAATGATGGAGCTGCTGCTGCTGCCCTCCGCCCGGTGGAATGGCCGAGCGTGGGTGGATGAGAATGATCTGGAATATCCGTCGGAGGGGCCCAAATCGCTCGGCAACTGCCCGCGAAGGATCGGCCTCGTTTCGCAAGGACTCGTGGTGCGGGGGCTGCCGGAGGCAGTGAACCAGCTTCTCAGCCGCCACTACACTTGCGTAATCGTGGACGAATCGCACCGCGCCCGCCGCCGCAAAGTGCCGAAGGTGGATGCCGGACCCGACGAAATTGACGAGAAGGCGGAACCCAACAAACTGATGGCATTTCTCCGCCAGATCGGGCCAAGAACAAAAAGCATGCTGCTCGCCACTGCCACTCCGGTGCAGCTTCACCCGGTCGAGGCATGGGATCTCCTGCACATTCTCTCCCACGGCAATGACGGAGTTCTCGGGGGGTGGACTCAGACCAGTTCGTGGTTTCTCCCCAGCCGCTGTCTCGCAATCGCCACCGGCGAAGCGGCTGTGCCGACAGAGGACGTCCGCGATGGATGGCAATTCGTCAGCGATCCTCTGCCGTCCCGCTTTGAAGACCCCGCTCTGAAACGCATCCGTGACAACCTGGATGCCGAAGACTCCAAGTGGCAGTTCAAGCCAGAAACCCTCAATCAACTTTCCCCGGCGATCCGAAATGTCCAGCTTCAGTCGGGACTGCTCCCGAACTACGGGGAACGATTCAATCCTCTGCTGAGGTGTATAGTGCGTCGCACGCGCGGGTATCTGGAAGAGATGATCAATCCGGCAACGGGCAGCTATTTCCTGCCCAAGGTCGCAGTGAAGCTATTCGGGGAAGAAAGCGAAGGGGCACTCGTCCTCACGGGATACCTGCGCGACGCCTATGAAGAGGCGGAGGAGTTTTCTCGACTCCTCCAACAACGGGTGAAGGGGGCGGGGTTTTTCAAAACGCTTCTCCTGCGACGCCTAGGCAGTTCAATGGAAGCCGGCCGCCGCACCATACGCAGGCTCCTTGGCGAAGAACCTGATACCCCGAATGATGAGGATGAGGATGATGCCGACGACGATGCCGCTCCACAAATCGGTCGGCCACCACTGGCGGTGAGCGAATTTAAGAATTTCACTGGCCCTGAGTTGACATCCCTGCGCCGTTGTCTTGGTCTTCTCCAGCAGGGAGGCAATAATGACCCAAAACTCGAAGCGTTGATCGGTTTCCTTCTGGGCAGCCATCCCGAAGCAAGACTCCGCTGGCTCGACCTGGGCTGCATCCTTTTTTCCCAGTATTACGACACAGTTCGTTGGATCGGAGATGAACTGGCCAAGCGTTCCGAATTTTCTGGCATGGACATCGGGCTCTATGCCGGAAGTAATCGCTCTGGTTTCTGGCGCGAGGGAAAATTCCAACGATGCGACCGGAATATTCTCAAAAGCCGTGTTCGCGCCGGTGACCTGAAGCTGTTGCTCGGGACTGATGCCGCGTCAGAGGGCCTCAACCTCCAGCGCCTCGGCGCACTCATCAACATCGATCTTCCCTGGAACCCGACGCGCCTAGAGCAACGCAAAGGACGTATCCAGCGCATCGGCCAGGCGCGGAGCGAAATCTGGATCGCCAATCTCCGCTATCGCGATTCCGTCGAAGACCGTGTTCACCAAGTGCTGGCCAACCGGCTCGAAGCCATCCACGGGCTATTCGGCCAGATCCCCGACACATTGGAGGATGTATGGGTGCAGGTCGCTCTCAACGACGAACAAACCGCCCGGCAACTCATCGACCGGACAGTGGCCACCAGAAACCCTTTCGACGTGAAATACAGCAGAGTGGAGGACGCGGACTGGGAAACGTGCTCCGTCGTTTTGAACCCAATACGAGTCAAGGAAATCCTCTCAATCGGATGGTAACAGGACGAGCGATTCCCGTGGAAGTTGATGTGTTGAGCTTTTCACAGCGCAAGTTTCTCGCCGCCCTCGGGAAAGGACGCCCGGACGCGCTCTTTTTTGCGGAATAGGTCAACCGAAGTCTTCTTTTCACACTGCACATTGTTGATTGTGATCCTCACTGGGCTTCGCTCAAATATTGCCCTGCCCCGTTGCACCGCATACAGCCCTTATTGCCGCCCCGACACAGACAAACGACATAAGGAGAAACTACGGCCGATTCTTGCCGGGCTCCAAGCGGTCGATTGGAAGCCGGAAAATCGAGCAGGACACCTGATGCCCCGAGTGCAGTTGCAATTCGGACCAACGGCTCTCCGGAGTCTGGCCAACGACGCAGATTGAAGTTTGCTTCATCACCCACGCTGTCATAACCAACGACAGGATATGCACGGATCCCTGACCCATCCAATACAGCATTTATCGCATCCCGAACGACCTTTGCAGCCATCCCGCCGCCCGTGAAGAGGGCCAACCCGATGCTTGCGCTTTCCTTGACACTCAAGAGAGTCTTCAAAACGTCGGAAGCAAAGTCTTTTGCCAGTTTCATCGCGAGATCGTGGTCTGCTTTTTGCCCGACCGTAACTGTCGTTCCATCAAATGTTGCAAATGAGTGTTGGCCTGCGAGTGCCAGAGCCGCCTTTATCCTCTCACGATCCAAGAGGCTGAGATCTGACGGTTTGAATCTGTATCTTCTTCCCAACTCCGCCATCATCGGAATCTCGAAACACTTGATCAAACCGAGTGCAAAACTTCGTTGAAGCAGGCTGTTCACACAATCCCCATCACCTTGAGCATCGATCGCGACAATACTTATATCAGTGGTGAACGAGCCGATATCCACGAGCGCGAGTGACACCAGTCGATCCCCGCCGACCATGGTGTGTCGATACAGGTGATCGAAAAACGGTCCTCCAGTGGAAAATATATCCCGGAAAATTGGATTCGGTTCGATATGTGGATATCGCCGATAAAGCACATTGCGCCCCTCGCCGAAGACGCCAAGCGTGTTTGCGCGAGGCTCGGTAATCCGTGTCATTGACACATCCGACCAACCGTAACGGGACATTCGTCTCGCCAGAATCTCGGCCGGCACATTGATGTCCTCAAAAGCGGGAAGACAAATGTTGACCCTACATTCTTTCACTGGAACGTCGCAATCCTCGATTTTCGACTTAAGCCACTCAAAAAATTGCCCTGCGGCGTCAAGCGCACCGTCGACTGAAACATTGAGTTCCTTGCTGAAAATGGCCGCCTTCCAGTTCTCAAAGACCTGATCATCAGAGCCCGGCGTCAGTTCTGCGGCAGCTTTTCCAAGCATCCAGTTGCCACGCTTTCCATTGAAAATCGCCAATGACGGAATCAATGGGCTTCCCTCAATAATCAAGAGCCTGCTGGGCACCTCGTATCTTTTGCCATCCTTCCAACCAGGCCGGTAGCTGACTTTCGTAAACGAGGCACCGAGATCGATGCCCAATGTCGGCGCGCTAAAGAGATCACTCATGGCTGCTTGTTTGGGTTTTTACTTTCAAAACGACGACTTCCCCCAGACGCCAACCAGGCAACTGGATGGTCACGGGATCGCCGCGACGTAGTCCCCCTTTGATATCCTGGTGCTTGTCCGGATCAAAAAAAACTTCCTCACCAGCGGCACCGAACGATTGCATGCCACTGTTCAATGCGAGTGCCTCAAACAAAGCCGTGGCTTGATAACCCTGCGCGGCTTTCTCGATGGACGCTGCGATCAGCTTGGCTGTCAATTCACTCACGCCAAGGTCACTTGTTTGTGCCGTATTGGAGTCGTTCACCTTTAAGGTAACCCATATCCCTGCGGCATGTTCCTTGCTTTGAAACGATCGATGGCCAAATTTGGAGACATTATCGAGCACGGATTCCATCGATTCGGTTCGTTTCGGCTTGCTGAGAAGTTGGCCGCAGAGAGTCAAGAATGGCCCGCTGAGCTTTTGCCGCATCTCGATTGGCCACTGTCTGGAAGTCGCCATCCATTCCGAGAAAAGTTGTGCAATGTTCGCAGCATTGGGACCGGTTAGGAGTTTGGGGAGCAAGGCCACGAACGTGATCGCGGCCAAGCGACTTTCGGAAAGGATATCTTTGACGCGACGCGTCTCACATCGGTCAACCAGAACGAGCAGCACGAGCCCTTTCTTATCCCGCTCCACAATCGATTTAAGCAGGTCGCTGGCCGAGATGAGATGAGCCGGTCTCTGGCTGATCGCCAGGACGATCGGGAAAAGGTCAAGGCCATCCTTGCCTTTCGCCTTCTTCACGCTCCAGTCAAGTGCTGCGGACCGAGCAGCGACTGATGGATCTGCGCCTTTTAGATGTACCAAGATCTCTGCCGCTAGCCCTTTTCGCAGTTGTGCGAGAAAATCGACCGAGCGCGCGGTGGGAGCCCGATCAAGGAAGTTTGCGAGTGGATACGTCTTCAGTTCGGCTTTGCATTGTTCCAAACCATACTCTGCAGATTTTAAAAAACCAGCTTCGCCCAGCGACAGAAGCGGACTGATTGGCGCATCCATTCGCTGGCCGATCTCGGCCATTCGCCGCCGTTTCAGAAAGTAGTCAGTGACAATTCTAAGATATTCCTCGCAGTCAGCTACGACTGGTCGCACCAATGCGATGAGGCGCTTTGCCTTTTCCTGATCGCTCGGTGATTTCACTACTAAGGAAGACTTGAGGGCTTTGAGGAGAGCTGCGTCGGCGGATTTTCGATCGTCTGATTGCATGAGAATTCTTAGTGAGAGAGTTTGTCGCTTTCGGACGGTCGGTCAAGCAGCGGTGTCAGCAGGCAGTCATGGCTGTTTCCTTTTTTTGAGACTGGCTTTGACCTTTCGGGGTCGCAGCTTTTTCTCCTTCGGCGGCGGGGCTGTGGCGGGCATCGCTCCCTTCTGCCAACGGGTGATCGGGCGCAGTTCCAGATAACGATAGCGGCCTTTGCCGTCGAATTCGTAGCCGAAGTCCAGTCCGTTGGCTTCGAGGCTGTGGGAAAGCATTCGGCTATCGTTGTTGGCGTAGCGGGCCA
>JBDNGG010000159.1:0-2938 GCA_041689405.1 Terrimicrobiaceae bacterium
ACTCGAATGGTGAAAAATTCCTCACTTTACAAAGTGGTAACTCGCCAATGCGCCGCCCGCAGCATCAAACAGTGCTATTCGGGGCAGGCATAAAATTTTAATGTCATGAGGGCATAAAAACCCTGAGAGACTCCCCGTTGAAAAGAGCGCAGAGGGGGCAGGCATGGTTTATTGACATGGCGAAACGCCTTTGCCAGTCGCATTAGTCCTACTGACATTTTATTTTTCCCGCAGAGGAGGGACAAAATTCTTTCGGCCTTTCTCGTCCTTGATAATCGATCTCCGACGACCTCCCCTTTTCAGCCCATGGTCAAATGCCCATACGTGTTCAATGCGAACCTGTCTCGGCATCCTTCGACTCCAGCATGTTCTCGCCGCGAAGTAAAAGTAAGGTCAATAAACCTTGGCCTGCCCCCCTTGAACGAACAAAAGGCGGAAAGGTTGATCGCAATTGGACTTAAAGCCCTTGAGATGTCGGCAGCCGATTTACCAAAGCAGCCGAAGGGCAGCGCTGAAAAGATAGCGTTGGCATCGGTGGCCAGGCAAAGAACAAGCGTAACGAACGCGTGGCTTGCAGAGCGTTTGAGCATGGGGGCGGCTTCACGAGTGAGCCGGTATTGCGGAGAAGCCGCCGGAAGATCAGCCATCCAAAAACTCACCAAGCGGATCGAAATGGCAATAGGAGAGAACGGACTCCTTTAATGCATCCTTTGACTAGCCACAGTCCCAGAGTGAAAATAGTAGACAGAGTACGGTGAAGACCGCAATTTGTCCGAGCCTATTGGAAGCATGCTCGGGCGCTCGCCTGCGACAGCTATTTAGCGGTTACGACGGATTCTTTCTCGACGAAGCACAATCAGTGACCAATGTGAGTGCCGCACTCAAACTGCTCGTCGATCTGCTCCCACACCTACGAGTCATTGTGACCGGGTCTTCAGCCTTTCGCCTCGATCAGATAAAAAGCTGCGTGCTCTTTCGCATCAGTGGATTCTCTAGGAATTTACGTAAAGAAGTCAGCTCAGACGGCAGTTTAGAGGTCTTTGAATGCAAATGGTAGGACAAGAAACACCGCACTCCGGGGGCATGGAAAAAAGCCTACCCCGAAACCCACGTCCAGTTTGCCCACCCAAAGAACTTCATGGGTTTCATAGTGACGGGACGATGGGCTTCTTGGCAGGCGCTTCGAGGGCCTCAATATGGCGACGAACACCCTCGGTGATTCCGCGCTCGCTATAGCCGCCTTCGAGTAGTGAAACGATGCGCTCGTGGCCTTGTTCGCGGCAGAGCGCACGAAGGATTTCCGTAAGCTCGGCATAGACATCACTTGACCAACCGAGCGCACCCAGAGGATCGGCTTCGTGGGCATCGAAGCCTGCCGAAATGATCAGAAGTTGGGGTTTAAATTCCCGGAAAGCGCCGGTCAACTGCGTTTGAAACGCTTCGATCACAGCTTCATCTCCACTGCCTGCCGCCAGCGGCACGTTTAAGTTGGTTCCTTTACCGGCACCCGTCCCAGTGATCTCCGGCGAGCCGCTAGGCCCCGGATAGAAAGGGTATTGATGCGTAGAGAAAACATAAACCGATGGGTCTTCCAAGAAAATCATCTGCGTTCCATCGCCGTGGTGCACATCCCAATCGACGATCATGACGCGTTCCAGTTTGTAATGTTCCTGGGCGTATCGCGCGGCGATGGCTGCGTTTGCAAAGAAACAAAAACCCTTCGCTTTGGCGGGCATGGCGTGGTGCCCCGGCGGACGCAATGCCGCAAACGCGTTGTTCACGCGCCCTTCCATCACAAGATCCACTGCCGTCAGCGATCCAGCCACCGCTTTCGCGGCAACTTCATAAGTGCGTTTAGAGATCGGTGTATCCGCATTGCCTTGCATCTGTTTTTCTCCAGCCTCACTTGCACGTTTCAAGTCGATCACATATTCGGGATCATGGATTCGCTTTATCCACGGCACGGGGTCGATTGCTTCATTCGGCGCGGTCCAGAGCAATCGGGTTGAAACCGGATGCTCTTTGAGGTGTTTGGTCAAACGACGCAGGCGATCGGCATGTTCCGGAAAACCAGGCCCGGTATCGTGCTCGAGAAAAACATCATCATAGATAATGGCCGTGCGGAATGCCTCTGGCTCAGGCTTTGTATTGTTAACTTCAGCTCGATCTACCATGGCTAGTTTAGAAACGATATTTGGTTTATTGACACCTGCGGGCGCCGCGATTCCACACTGAGCGATGGCCAGTAGTGGCAGAAGCTTCTGTAAAAATCTTTTCATGTGGGCGGTTGCTGATTTAAGGAGGCGAGGTCTTTAGCCAAAGTTATCCGTGTCTCATCCTCCATAAAGAATCAACTCTCATTAAAACCCCAATTGGTAAAATCAGGCTGATAAAAGATGTTAACGGCGGCGCAAGTTTTATTCTGTAAAAGTTGAGAATTAGTTTAGAGGCAGGTCAGCAGGGTTGATGTTGAGGAAAATTTTTCCGGTGAGCCATTCGTTGCTGATCTCGGAGAGCAGAGCAGAAACGAGTCGCAGGAGAGAGGATTCGTTGGGAAAGAGGGAAACTAGGGGTCAGTGTGCAAATCTTGACAAAATGGGAAGAAAGGGAGATGTTGGATAGATGGCTCGGAGTGTGCGAATCGAACACGGCGGGGCGTTTTATCATGTCATGGCGCGGGGGAACCGGCGGGAGGTAATATTTTTAGACGATGAGGAAAGGCGGTTTTTCCTGCAGGCGCTTTCGGAGGCCTGCGAAAAGACGGGGTGGCGAGTGCATGCGTGGGTGCTGATGGGGAACCACTATCATCTGTTCATCGAGACGCCGGAAGCCAACCTTGTGGAAGGCATGAAGTGGCTGCAGAACACGGTGACACGACGATTTAATATTCGTCACCGGCAAATGGGGGCGGCTCTTTGGAGATCGTTACAAAGCGGTG
>JBDNGG010000160.1:0-2205 GCA_041689405.1 Terrimicrobiaceae bacterium
CCTACTTGGTTTCGAAGAACTCTTTTTCATTTTAGCCGAGAAGGAAAAATGTAGCAGACGCGATTCACACGAGGATTATCCAAGCCCGTGACCCCATGCCCATCGGTCAGATGGCAGCCATAAAGGCTGCTCCCGATAAAGGCAGCGACACTATTGACGAAAATTTTCATCGTTTGAGATTCTTGGGCCTCCCAACCGCGCCAACACAGAAGTTCAAATGCAAAAACGGAAAAAACGCAGGGAATGCGCGCTTCTTCTCTATGTTAAATAATTTTTCTGCCTCCTCGAAGACTTCAGATGGCGGGTTGATGTGTTCGCGATTGATGAACCACGAATATGGCCTTCCGTATCGTTTTTTGAAGATCCTCGCCGCAGAAATACTTTGAGCAAATCGATAAGCAAGCCCCCCCATGCATGGAATAACAAAAACCAGAACGCCTGTTCCAGGTTTCAGCAATCGGTGGGCTTCCTTAAGCGCAGCAGGGAGATTTGGAAGATGTTCCAAAACATGGATCGCAAGTATGCGGTCGAAGTATCCATCTGGAAAATCAAGCCGTTTCTGGCAGTCAGCTTCTACGACATTAATGTCCGGAAACCGCCCTCGAATCGCCTCGGCAATGTTACTCCGGAATTCCACCGCATAATACTCGCGTCTTTGCTCCGGGGTGAGCTTCTCATAGGACAGATGCTCGCATCGTCCTGCCCCGATTTCGAGGGTTCTTAAAAATCCGTTAGGACGAACGGAAGCTGGAAACCCGTGATTAAAAGACTCAAATGTACTATACCTTTCGGGTAGAATACTGAGCCAGTAGCTCATGAAATCATCAGAAATAGCCTGTTCCTCTACAGTTAGGGGACAGGTTTTTTTTGGCCATTTGGCTAGGTTTTTCATTATAGAATTTCCCCTACTTTCCTAACACAGCATATTTCCACCAGGCTCTGAGCCATGTTGGAGGATCTTTCCACATGCTAATTTTTTTGCCTTCCTTGAAATCGCGTGATTGATAGGAGATTGGAATTTCGAGAGGGATGTGACCCGCGCGGACAAGCTTCATCACGATTTCCCAGTCGAGGTCGAAGCGGTTGCACTCAAGGGTGATCCCGTTCAGGCAAGACCGTCGGAAGACTTTGAACATCGTGAACGGGTCAGTCATCCTGGTGCCGAGAGAAACGTTGAGGACCGCAGTAAATGCCCAGTGTGCCAGATTAAAAAGAACCGCGACGTGGTTGTCTGTCGTGAACTGCCGCATGTGCCTCTTACCTTTTGAGTGGCGTGTGCCAAGCACAAACTCGGCTTTCCCATTGAGGATTGGCAAGAGAAGTTTCTCGTAGTCATCCAAAGAGTATTCCAAATCGGCGTCCTGAATGAGGATAATGTCCCCGGTCGCCTCGGCCAGGCCGGTTCGCACAGCGTGGCCTTTTCCTCGGGGCTTGTCTTCAAAAATGACCCGGAAGCCCTCGCGATTCTCAAATGCCGTTACGATCTCGTGTGATCCGTCAGTCGAGTTGCTCTCAACAACGACAATTTCCATCGCGATTTCCGGAATGCGTTTGGCCGCGAGTTGGTCGAGAACTGTTTGAACGGAATCCCTTTCGTTGAAGACGGGGACGATGACGGAGAGGGTGGTCATGAAAGGAAATCGTCCGTCGGGGCGAAGGGAACGCTATCTTGCAGGTCGGGCGGAACTCCAGATAAAACGGTTGATGCGAGAGGACAGTCCGTTTTGGCAACGACAAGGCGAAGTGAAGTCAAACCTCAGAAAACGAGTTCGGGTATGTCGTTAAGGGTAATTCCTTGCGGGGTTCCGGTGTTTGTATTCCCCACGAGGATTCCCTTGAGTCCAGCTTTCTTGGCGGCTTCTATATCGCGCCAAGAATCTCCGATCATGTAGGACCGGATGAGATCAATATTCAAATCCGCTGCAGCTTGATAGATCAATCCAACTTCGGGCTTGCGGCATTTGCACGTGATTTTCAAATCTGTGCGTTCACCCGCCCAGCCAGCTTCAGGGTGGTGGGGACAATAGTAGATGGCGTCGAGATAGGCGTCGTGAGCACCGAGCAACATTTCAAGGCGCGCATGAATTCTCTCCATATCCTGTTCTGTGCATTCGCCTCGGGCGATCACCGGCTGGTTAGTCACAAGGACGGCTAGAAAGCCGGACCGATTGATCTGCTTCAGTGCCTCGCCGGAACCTGGCAGCA
>JBDNGG010000161.1:0-7370 GCA_041689405.1 Terrimicrobiaceae bacterium
CCCGACTGGCTTCGTGATGATCGCGGTTGCCGAGTTCGCTCATCTCCCGGTCCACCACTTTAACCACATTGTCCTGAGTTTCTCCTTGCCCCGATAGTCCGCTAACTAAGCGCCGCATGAGATCCTCTGGCGGATCAGTCAGAAACCCGAAGATCTGCGCTCCAAGCCCCTGCGATCGAAAATAACCCGCATCGCTGCCAACCACGAAATCTATCATGACGTCCGTGGATCCAGCTTCGACAAAGTACGAGTATTCCAGCATCAACACGACGAGATCGCCTGGCTCCAGGGACTCCTTTACCCGGGAGAGAATATAGTCGAGAGAAAGCGCTGCGTGTGTCGCAAAATTAATAGATGGCATTCCAATCTCATCTGTAACCGTGCGCGTATCCACTCCGAAAAATCCGCTGGAACCTCCTACAAGATAAAGACTCGGACCGCTGGTATCCTCAACGCCTTCTTTACGATCGTACCACTCGCTGATGAAACGCGCTTCTGGCGTCGCTTCAATTCCGAGCGAAAATTGGAAGGCCACACCCCAGAACAACGCAAGCAACAGGGCACCGACCGCTATGCAGAGAAAATAGCGCATGGATCGCAAACTTGCGCGAAACTGCTGACTGGTAAGCGCGGACCTGAATGGAGGAAATTGTTCACCGGGCAAGTCCGTATTTCACAATACACCAGATGGCACGCACTCCATCTTTCCAATTGATCTTCTTTCCCTCGGCGTACGTCCGGCCATGGTAGGAAATCGCCACCTCATAAATCCTCGATCCGCTGCGAGCAAGTTTAGCAGTCACCTCGGGTTCAAAGCCGAAGCGGTTTTCTTCAATCGTGATGGATTGAATGACCTCCCGCCGAAATGCTTTATAGCACGTCTCCATGTCGGTGAGATTCAGGTTGGTGAACATGTTGGAGAGAAGCGTGAGGAAGCGATTTCCGATCGAATGCCAGAAGTAGAGAACCCGGTGTTCCTGCGAACCGATAAACCGCGAGCCAAAAACGACATCCGCGCGGCCAGAGAGGATCGGTCGAAGCAAAATCGGATACTCGGTAGGATCATACTCCCGATCCGCATCCTGAATGATGACAATATCCGCTGTCGCCTCACGGATGCCGGTCCGGAGCGCAGCCCCCTTGCCCTGATTAACCGAATGTTTCAGGACTTTCAGCCGCGGCTCGCCGCTGACCATGCGCTCCAATACTGCGAGCGTGCCGTCACTTGAGCAATCGTCCACAACAATCAACTCCTGCGTCACGGGCTGCGAGAGCACCGTCCGGATCATCTCCTCGACCGTGGTCGCCTCATTAAAAACCGGCATGACAACGCTGAGACAGGGAACGTGCAGGGAATCGTCGTATTTCATGATTGAGAGCAACAGAGAACGGTTATGGGAAGTGACGGCTATTTGGAGCCAGAGATTCGCCTCAGGTAACTCTGGAGCGTGGTTTTGAGCTGATATTTGAGATCCGCCTTTGATCGCAGCTTCTCGTAAGCATTTCGAAGCGAATCAATCGCCTTCAGTCGTTCATTCGCAGCATGAGCAAGAAGGTGAATCATTGCTTCCTTCCGCTTAATCTCATCCTCCATATTCGACAGCACAAAGAGAATGCTATCGTCCTCAACCCGTTCCTCACGCCAGCGCGCAGCCGACTGTGAGAGCGCCTCAAGAGCGGCATCGCCGGGGATCTGCTCAGGATTCCATGTCCCGCCGTCAACCGCAGGCGGATACAGGTTCAAAACGGAATCCGGCTCGCGCGGGCCCCGGGCCTCCAGTCTCGCCAACTCGGCGTTAACCTCGTCTTCGTAGCGCGAGATGCGGCTGCGTTGTTCGCCATGATACCTGAACGCGGCAAGCGGAGCATGCAATCCGACCAACTTGGCGTGTTCAAAAAACTCGGACCAAAGGTGGTAATCCGCCGCGAGGGAGTAGGTGCTTTTGATTTCACCCCCAATTTTTTCCCAGAGCGAACGCCGCCAAAAGCAGGCTTCCTGCTGAATGAAATTCGTGCTGCTCTTTCCGCCGTGCAGCCCCTCTGCAAAACCCCGCGCTGAATATCCATAGACGCGCTGGATGCTGCGAAATCCGCCATCCTCGCCCACACAGCATTTATAAAGCGATGTGATCCAATCCATCCCGGGGTTCTGCGTAAAAACGTCCGCGACGGTTTTCAGCGTCCATGGCAGATAGATGTCGGACGAGTTGATCCAAGCCATGACGTCGCCCGTCGCCTTGGCAAATCCCTTGTTGATCGCCGCGTATTGACCCGCGTCACTCTCGCTGCACCACCAGGCGAGATCGCCCGCATAGCGCTGAATAATTGCAGGGCTGTCGTCCGTGGATCCTCCGTCCACGATGATGTATTCCAACTCATAATCTCCGGGCTCCGAGCCAAGAACGCTCTTGATGGTTTTCTCAAGGAGTGAGCCTTGGTTGTACGAAGGCGTTACGATGCTGATTTTCATATACGAGAGCTAAGTAGTAAAGCGGATCTCTGCCGGAGAGAAAAGCGGCTAAATCAGTCGATCAGAACGGCACCTACTGGACCGATTCGAGTTCGCACACGACCCCACAGACCCATGCATTGCGGAACAGCAACTCCGGAAAGATCGTTCCAAATCGAACCGCGTATTACAGAAACCCATACCGCTCAACAAGCTCGTAGAAGTTGTCTGCGTAAGCAAAATAATAAAACGCATCGGTAAAACCAATCGCCGTCATCACCGGCAAACGAAATGCCAGCCAAACGATCACCGGCAGCAGAAAGACGATGAGACCGTCCCACCGCTGCACCCCGCTCACGACGGATCGAGCCATCTCGCAATTCGCTTTTTCAATCCGCGCGGTTTCGCCAGTTGCGGAGCCTGATGCACCAGCCCGTTAAGACGGCGGCATTCCTCATCGAGTTGCTCAATGAGCACCCCGCGCCGGTCTAGATCCGCCTTCAAATCTCCAATGTATTCGAACTGTTGTTTGATCAAACGTGGTCCATCAATCAGCATTTTGTTTGTTTCAAGCCTTCCGAGCAGAAATGCCCGCGCATATGCCACATCACCCATTTCATTGGCGACGCCCAAATACTTCAAGGATGCTTCAACCTGATTAAGTACGGCCTCAAAGGTGACAATTTGATCTTGGGATGCATGTCCCGGTGCAACAGGCTGAGCCAGGAATCGGGCGCAAATCCTCCGTGTTGCATAGATCTTCGCCTCAACAGCGTATTAGCAACCCCAAACGGAATCCCCACCGTGCCCTTGATCCGTAGGAAACGGACGGGACGCCAGGAAGCTTCTCCGGTAAAGATTGCTCGCACTGCTTCCCATAATCCCCTGTCCCGGCATGAACCCGTAGCACAGAATCAGCTTCATCAGGGAATCCACTTCGAACACGGCCGGATACGGTACTGCGTCCAGTAAATGATGGATAGGCCATCGCGTGAAACACGTCTCACCAGTTCCAACCATCTCCATTCGGGGAGCGGATATCACCACATCCGCCTGATTGTTTTGAGCCACCTCAACCAAATGTTGAAGGCCACCGGGTTCAATAGAATCCCCGATCGTTGCGACGTAGATATACTTTCCACTCGCCTGCCGGATGCCGTGATTCCATGCCTGATAGAGCCCCTTTGGCTGGTCAATCACACGCGCATTCGCGAGCGGGGCAAGAGCTTGGTCAAGCAGCTCACGGGTTCCGTCCGAGGATTCGCTATCCACAGCAATCACCTCCGCGACCTCGGAAAGCAGCGGTGCAAGCAACTTCAAATGCTGCGGCAACTTCTCCACCTCGTTGCGCGTGGGAATCAGAATGGTAATAGTTGGGTCTTGCACGAAATAATTACCCCTTGCGGACGGTGAGAGATTGGATGGCATTCCGAAACGGATGCCGCTGGATGCGGTCGAGCTCGGACTGCAAGCGATTTGTCTCCGCCTGCAGTGCGTGCATTCCTTCGAGACGCTGCGCACAAGCGGTTTCAAGTTCCTGGATGTATTCCGCTTGCTGACGAAGCACGGAGACGCTTGCGCCGCGAACCCGTTCTGGAGTGCTGGATGTCGGGTTGTGACGATGCGCCTCAACAGCCTCCTTGGAAACGTCGAGGAGGACGCGTCCGAACTCTCTGCATCGATCTTTCGCTGCGGCCAGCGACACCGCTTCCACGTCAAGTTCGGGGCCCAAGATCCAATCTCTCGATGCAAAAGCCAGCGCGCGGCCAAGTTCGGCGGGATCATCCACCGGGAAAAACAGACCTTTGGAACCGACCTGTTCCCGATGCACCGGGATATCGGAGCAAATCAGCGGTCGTCCGATGGCCTTACAATCTTCGATGCTGGTGCTCCAGCCCTCGAAGCGCGACGGCTGAATGATGGCAACGGCCTTCCGCATCAGTGTCACAAGATCTGCATACGGGGTCTGTCCCAGCACGGCGATGAAGTCCCTCACACCTTCCCGGGAACACGCCTGCAAAAACTCGGAAAAAACGCGATTCTCTGGATCCCGGTAATCACACGGGAGACCGGTGCAAACCAAAAACACATCCGCTCCGGATCGCCGGGCCTCTGCAACAGCCGCCGGAAGAATGGCGTGGTTCTTGTGTTTCCAGAACTGATTTGCCACGAGAAAAAATCGAGACGGCAAATGATAGCGGCCTTCGACATCAACCAGATCACGATAACCGCTCTGCCACAGCATGGATGAAAAACGTGCCACGCAAGCTTTGCCACCATGATCTGAAAGAAAATGCTGGAAGTCTGCGCGAGCCGATTCGCTGGAAACAATCACCCGGTCACTTTGCGCTGCCACCGCTTCCAGCAATTCGTTGCGTGCATCTCGGTCCTCCCCGGTGAACAAATCGGGCAATTGGAAATGCTGAAAATCCGGGATCCATCCCACCTTCGCGCCGGGGATGTCATAGATCAGATGATCGCGAACCGGCAGCGTGACTGCGATTTGATTCTCGGACAAACACGACTGCCAGTCCGCAGGCGTCGCCGATTCTGGAACGAGTTGTTTTTCAATTCCCGACGGAGGTTCAAGATTTCCGTCCTGCGTGAGAAAAACGACCTTCCCGGGTGCTTCGGGCAACACCAACTCCAAGCTCGCGAGCATCATCTTGGTGTAGCTTGCGCCCGCCGACCACCCCTGACACGTCTGATCCAAAATGCCGATGTTCATGGAGTCTTTGGGATCGGGGTGAAGTTGATTCTGAAAAGTCGGGCGGCCACGGGACCCGGATCATAGTCTGAAGGATATCCCATGGTAAAATCCACAATGATTGAGAATGCAGCGCTTTGAGCGGGAACAATCGCCCGGAATTCGGCGGGCTCGGCATCGTTTTTGACCTCCAACTCACCAAGGCGCTGATCGCCAATTCGAATCGTGAGCCGATTCGGCCCGCCGAAACTTCCGACAATCATCCGCAGCGTCATCGGCAGATCCGTCGGACCCGATTCGAAAACCGCCTGTGGCGCATACAAATTGCGAAAGGCCGCGAGACGATACTCGGGATAAGGCCCCTGCACGTCCCCCACCCCGCGCATCTCACCCGGCCAATCGAATGCAGCCGGATCAATCAACGCACTCGCGGATTCGGCCTTCGCTGGACTCATCCACAACGCCCAGGCACCACCGAGGGAAATGCTCTGCCAATCTGATACGACAAAATCCGGACGCGCCGTCGGATTGACTGATTTCACAAGCCAGACGTCAGGGTTGCCGTCTCCCAATAAAACAACCTGCGGCCAGGTGCCATCCGCACGCTGAAGCGATCGCAACAGCGAGTATACGATGCCGCCGGATGGGAAATGGACACCGACAGAAGACGGATCGATTTTTCCAAAAATGACACGCGAGTTTCGCGAAGCCTCAACATCGGCAGGTACGTCTATGTTGCGCAGGATCTGCTCGTCTCTCATTAAAAGCAGGGACCGGGGGCCGATCAATGGCCGGTGGGTGTTGTCGAGTGATGGCCAAAGCCACGCACACCATGCGACAGCCAACGCAACCCCAAACCATCTCCCGGCAGTCGGCACCGCCAGCCCGACTCCAATAGACCCAATGGCCACGCAGGGAATTAGAAGCCGCGAGTGCCACGGCTGCCAGCGAAAGAGCAGCGAAAAGACCACGAACAACAAAATCGCCGATATTCCGAAGATCAGCATTGGCGATCGAAGCGGAGGCTTTACCCACAGCCATCCGAAAACGGGAATCAGCAAGAGCATAGCCCAATGAATTAATCCGGTTGCGCGATCCTCGTGCTCGGGATGCCATGCAACGCCGAATCGTGTTCCGGCAAAAGTCGTTCGTTCATCATTGACCGGAAAGCCAACCGCCGCCGAAATCTGCCCAACTCCCCCTTCGAGCGATCGATTCCACGAATCGAAAGGTAGTGCGAACTGCAAGGCCGCGTTTTGAATCAGAACCGCAAGCCCTGCGGCCGGGTGCATGATTGCATTCGCATGATTGCTCGAACTGCCCCGTTCGGAATTTAGAATCCTGGATGACTGAGCGACAAAATGCGGCGCCGCAACCGCCGTGGTGAGCACCACCGCGACCAGGATGCCGGGAATAGAGAGAGGCACCCGCATCCGCAGACTGACCGCCAGAAAGACAGCACCGATGACCGGAAGAAACGCGATCGCCGTTCCTTTCGTGAGAAGTGCACATCCGGCAAAGAGGCCTGCGAGCACCGCGTCGAAAATCACGAATCTCCTGCGCAGAACGGCTCCCGTGAGCGCCCAAACAGCACCCAGCAGAAAGAACGTCGTGACTAAATCGTTCTTCGTGTTCGACGCCTCAAAAAATACCGCAGGGAGCGTGGCAAAAAAGAGGCACCCGACAAACTGTGCACGGCGGGACCCACCCGCCAGGCAAAGGATCCGCGAGATCGCCACCAAGCACCCGCAGAGCGCCACCCACTGAATCAGATTATGCACCCGATCCGATCCCGTGAGTAGATACAGATTTAATCCCAGATACTCACTCAGCGGAGGCATCTTGATCATGTGCGGGTTGGAGACCTGATCGGTGAATACGGTCCCCTGCGCCATCCAGAATACCTGGCGCGGCAAATGGTAGATTAGCGAATCCGCATTATTTGGAGGCGAAAGGACGGCCATCAAAAAAGCAGCCGCGACCACCAGGCTCAGAGCCCCGGCGAGCAGCCATTCATCTGAGCCGAAGGCCGTCCGTTTCGACTTTAGCGGCTTCATCCTCTCGTGGCGTGCGTTCCACGCAGCCAACCCCCCGAGAACCGCCCAGCCGAGCCACCAACAAATGAAAAATGTGGACGCGAGAGCGCCGGTCACACTGCCGATCCAGCAGGCGGCGACCGCAATGAGTGCAAGCAGAAGCCCCGCCAATAACACC
>JBDNGG010000162.1:0-2117 GCA_041689405.1 Terrimicrobiaceae bacterium
CAACTCCTTGACAGAAAAGGATGTGCGGGAGGCAGAGAACGAGATTGAGAAACTGGAGGCGGAATATCAAAAAGAGATGGCAAAGATCGAGGCCAACCCGGCCTTGCGGGAAACTCCCCGCTGGTATGTTCCAGTGACGGAGGCGTTCCGAAGAATATGCTGGCACCGCAGTGTCATACTTCGTTGGGAAGATCAGAAAATCCGGCCGACGCAGCCCATTGAAGTCCATTTCGTGAGGCTGGGAGAGATTGCCTTCGCGACCAATCCCTTCGAATACTACCTCGATTTCGGCATTCAAATCAAAGTGCGCAGCCCGGCCACTCAGACGTTTCTCGTGCAATTGGCCGGGGAGGGGAGTTACCTGCCCAGTCCGCGGTCGGTGGCCGGAGGTGGGTATGGCTCTGAGGCGGCTAGCAATCCGATCGGCCCGGAAGGAGGCCAGATCTTAGCGGAACAAACGGTACAAAAACTACGGAAACTTTTTCCTCCGGCGGACCCGGGAACAAAATGATCCCAGCCGCGTAAGCAATCATGGGTAAGACTAAACGGCAGGTCGTTGTTTTCGGGGCAACGGGAGAAATCGGGGGCCGGATCGCTAAGGGATGCGTGGAAGCCGGACACAAGGTCGTTGGGATTAGCCAAGGAACGAATAAGCGCTCGATTCCAGACGTGGCTGGTGTGGAGATGCTGTATGGGGATCGTTCGGAAGAGGGTTTGCGTGACGCCCTCACTTGGTGCCAGTCCGCCGGGCTCCTCTAAAGTTTGGACAAACACACATGAGCTGATAATATTTTATTAGCATTCGATCAGGCATCTTCCTGTCTGCAACTGGCGAAATTCATCGCCGCTTTGGTTTTCTATTGGGTCTTTCCAGCGCCAATCTTCGGTCAGGAGGCGGCGCAGGTTGTTTCTTCTGGCTTTTCCATGAAAGTTTCGGCTCCGCCGTAGGCTTTGGGTCGGTGGGTGGGACTTCTGGGGGTGGACAGATGGCAAATCCCTGATGGATCTCCTCCGGAAGGCGCACCGAGGGAAGAAAATTCCCCGGGCTGGGGCGCTTTCCCACGCCCTTCATTCCCATCGTTCCTATCCGGGCTGCCTCTGTTAATGAGGTCTTGACCCGATGCGCTTATATGATTAACATATAATTATGCATACGCATTATCAAAATGCCGGTGCCTCCGAGCCCATGGGCCATGGGGTTATCTTGAGGCAAGGGGTTCGCTCAACCGCTTTTAGCCTCATTGAGGTCACGATCGCGCTGGGGATTTTTGCTTTTGCGATGATTCCGATTATAGGTTTGGTGTCATTGGGGATGAAAACACTTCGGAATTCCATGGATGCCACCGTTCAGATCGATCTTGTAAGGAAGACAGTCGGCGAGGCCACGCGCATGCCCTTCGCGAATCTCTCTACAGCGTTCGACAAGAAGCTCTTTTATTTCGATAATGAAGGCGTTCAGCAAGTCTCCAGAAACGCACAGACTATTTTTGTTGCCAGCACTGCCGTGACTGCCCCCCCCTCCCTCCTGGCGGTCGATGGCAGTATGGCGCGGCTATTAAATGTCACCGTTCATCATATTGAGGATACGAATAACAAGACGGTTTTTAGCCAACTCATTGTCAATACCGCCCAGTGAAAGTCCCGGCACGACCATTTTTCGAATGGCTTAAAATTCGCACCGCTTCGCCTGAGAGGACTCGTTCTTCCGGTTTTAGTGTGATCGAGTTGATGGTCGCCTGCGCGATTCTGGCTATGATGTTGAGTCTTATCTATATTGTCATAAGCCAAATGTCTGGAGGCATTAAGACCTCCACCGCAAAGATGGACGCTTTTCAGAGCGCCCGCACCGGCTTTGAGGCCGTCAGTCGCACGCTCGGCACCGCCACGCTCAATACTTACTGGGATTATTTTGACGCAAGCCGAAAGCCCAGGGGAACAAACGCCAACTTCACTCCTGCCCTCTACGGTCGTCAATCCGATCTGCATTTCCTGAGCGCGACGCAGCCATTTTTTTCGATACCTGGTTCGCTCAACCCCGTTGGGCATTCGATGTTTTTTCAGGCTCCGCTTGGATACTTTTCGAACTCCGTCGCAGCCACCCCAACAGGTAGCCTGAA
>JBDNGG010000163.1:0-3583 GCA_041689405.1 Terrimicrobiaceae bacterium
GTTGCAATACCTTTTCACAACCAGTGGTGACGTTGACAGAACAGCGTTCACCCGCCACATTGAGGCACTTAAAGACACGACACTACAGGAGCAAACCATGAGCATCGCCGAACAAATACGCGCAGAGGGACTTGAGCAAGGGCTACAGTCCTCAGTAATTGAGGTGTTACAAACGCGATTCGGTCGAGTTCCCGAAGGGTTACAAGATTCTGTGCGGATGGTAAGCGATCAAAAAATGTTACACGCTTATCTTCGCGCGGCGACGACCTGCGAAGGAATTGAGCCGTTCACTCAGTCGATGTAGGAAATCGTAGCACATGCCTGCGGCGTGCGACCAGCCCTGGTATCCGCCGCTTCATGTTCTTCATTCCGTTTATGGTGAAAATTTCTTCTTTGTGAATTGGTAGTGGATTCAAAAAAACCACCGATCACACGGATAGGATTTTCATTCAAAAACTCTAACTGCTTCGCACACACGGCGCGTCAATTGCGGGGTCGACAAAAACAAATTGCGCCCATCGATTAGCAAGATACGCTTGGAACATGACGCTCCGAGCAATCGTTCAAAAAGCAGAGGAAGGCGGCTTCTGGGCAGAGGTTCCCGCTCTGCCGGGATGCAACACCCAAGGTGAAACGGAAGAAGAGATTCGTGGTAATCTGCGGGAGGCCATTGAGTTGTGGTTCGAAGCAGGGGATGAAGTGTCCAGCCAGAACCACGATGACAAAATTCTAGAATTGGCAATTTGAAGCAGGTCAGGGATCCGGCAAAAATTTGTGCCGAGCGATTCAGAAGAACGGATGGACTCTGGCGCGAATCAAGGGAAGCCATCACGTTTTCACCAAACCCGACCGCCAAGAACGCATCGTGATTCCAATTCACGGTAGTCGCCCATGGAAGATTTGGCCTGCTGCGTGCCCAAATGAGAATTGCTGGCATATCTGAAGAGGAAATATAACTCGCTTCGCTATTCGCTGGGGTGCGGAGAATTCTGAATCCTCCTTCAATTCCTAAAAATCCTGTCAATTCTGTCAAAAAACTGTATCCGTAACCCGTGTTCCCCCGGCTAAAGCTCGCTTCGGTGCGGACAAAATACGTGTCATCGCTTCCAGCATGTGAGCCCAAGTGGCCGCTCCTCGAAACTCAAACGCCTACACAAATCTCAATTCATTTGAACCACGGATTACACGGATTTACACGGATCGAAATTGCATTTCAGATTTCAATCCACCTGCTGTTCATTCTGAAAAATTCTGTCAATTCTGTCAAAAAACCGTATTCGTAACCCGTGTTCCCCCGGCTAAAGCTCATCGTCCGCAATGTGTTTGTCACCGTGTGCCGATGGATGGGATCACCCATTTACGACGCCTACACAGGTGAGAAACTAGGCCGTGGCCGCAGGAAGTTGTTGACCCAGTGGACGAACCCAAACCACCCGCACCGCGCAAGATTTCTCAAATTCCGTGCCGAAATTGAACGGATTCTCGGAATTCAAACAAATGATACGGAATTGGACAGCTCCCTTTTGTGTTCGGCAGAAATTGACCTCCCGCTGTCGCGGCGATAGTCTGATCTCATGACAAGCTCTGGCATTCACGAAGAAGTTCTCCGTGACACCCGATATCCGGTACATCGGATTGCCGACCGACTCATTCCCTATTTAAAAGTGCTTGTAGAGCAGTTTCATCCCGAACAGGTTATCCTATTCGGCTCGTTCGCCTACGGGACACCCGACGAAGACAGCGATGTGGACCTTCTGGTCATCAAAAAAATCAAAACGAGCAGGCTCAAGGATAAAATCGCCATCCGCTCGGCTTGGTGGCCTCTCCTGCGAGCCGCTCCACCTCTCTCTTTTGATCTGATGCTTGCAGAGCCTGCGGAGAGCTCCCGGCAGGCAGCTGACTCAAACTCGCTGCATGCAGAAATTCTCCGCAGAGGCCTTCGGGTGATATGACCACCGACCCCGCAAATCCATCGGACTGGTTTCTTCTAGCGAAAGATCGCTTGGAAAAAGCAGATGCTCTTTTTGTCCAGTTCGGAGCGTCATGGTCTGGCGTTGAGTTGCTTCATGAGTCGGTGGAGCGATATCTGAAGGGTTATTTGGTCGCCTGCGGGTCGAAGATTGTAAAGACACACGACTTAAATCACCTCCTCGCAGTCGCATGCGACTTCAATCCTGAGTTCGCCGGGTTTTCATCCGCCTGCCAGAGCTTGACTGAGCAGTTCTGGGAGCAGCATTATCCGGGCGGGGATTTGGACGAGGTAGGCGGGGACTATTCCACTCTTCGGGATGCGGTTGGGCATATGGTGTCGCTCATCACGTTAATCAAGCGTTTGGAATAGATTTATTTCAGATTTCAGTCCACCTGCTGTTCATTCTGAAAAATTCCTGTCAATTCTGTCAAAAAACTGTATTAGCGCCCCGTGTTCTCCCGGCTAAAGCTCGCTCCGGTGCGGACAAAATACGTGTCATCGCTTCCAGCATGTGAGCCCAAGTGGCCGCTCCTCGAAACGCAAACGCCTACACAAATCTCAATTCATTTGAACCACGGATTACACGGATTTACACGGATCGAAATTGCATTTCAG
This sequence comes from Terrimicrobiaceae bacterium, assembly GCA_041689405.1. Taxonomy (GTDB): domain Bacteria; phylum Verrucomicrobiota; class Verrucomicrobiia; order Chthoniobacterales; family JAATET01; genus JBDNGG01. The sequence goes on from JBDNGG010000163.1 coordinate 2,588, forward strand.
ATTTCAGTCCACCTGTTGTTCATTCTGAAAAATTCCTGTCAATTCTGTCAAAAAACCGTATTCGTAACCCGTGTTCTTCCGGCTAAAGCTCATCGTCCGCAATGTGTTTGTCACCGTGTGCCGATGGATGGGATCACCCATTTACGACGCCTACACGGGCAAGAAACTGACGCGTGGCCTGGTCTGTGCCTGGGAAGGATCGATTCACGTGATCGGAGCGGACGTTGCACTCATCCCGGTGCCCGTCATGCAGAAGCGAATGACATACTGGCGGCAGTTTATCGGGTTTACGACACATCCTGCGGTGGATTTCCCACGTAGCGAGCCTGCGGCTACGCTTCTAGGCACCAGCCCGTTCCGCGCCAAGCCGCCGCGGGTGCTCACGGTAGTGCTGGACCATCGAGATCCCGAAACCATCCAAAAACTCGTTTTAAATTGGGCTCCTGATTTCTGTCCTCCCGAAGATCTTCTGATTGCTTACGGAGGCGTGCGCGAGACATTCGAGAATATCGCTTTTCCTCAAAAAGTCTTTGTCGATGACTCGCGCCTGCGCACGCGCGATCACCAGCGGGAAGCGCAAAGTTATCGCGGTGTTTTTTCTGCTGTGGCCGATTGGCTGCGAGGTAAAGATTTCACGCACATTCTCTTCATGGAGGGTGATCACATACCCTTGGCGAACGATATCATCGCAAAGTATCTCGAGTTTCTCCGAGTGGAAGATGCAGATGTTCTCGGCTATCACCTCGCGCGCATCGATGGCACCCTGCATCCCCATTGGCTTGCCAGTGGAGCAGATCCGCACAAGGATGAAGTGATGTTGAGCATGTTGGGCACCGGCCACTTTTGGAAACGCGAAGCATGGGAGGAAGTCGCCCGCGCCCCGTCTTGCTCACCCCTTTACCTGGAATTGGATCTGCCCACTGCGGCTCACGCCAAAGGATTCCGCGTGCGCCAGTTGCCTAATCCGGTCGGCTCAATCATGGCCCTTCCATCTCA
>JBDNGG010000164.1:0-12730 GCA_041689405.1 Terrimicrobiaceae bacterium
CACATTCTTATCCCCAGGCCTTCCAAAGTCCGAACCGTAATCGGTGGTGGAGCCTGGAGCGCGATTTGCTTTCAATTTTCTGCAGGTTGGGGCTGCGCAATGACATTGATTCCTCGGAGTCCGAACAGGGACGCAGCGGCCATGAAATGGGGATCGTTGGAATAGACTTCTGCGAAGCTGGCATCCGATGCGCAGGCCAGATGTAAAGCGTCGGCGGTGTGGAGAAAAGCTCCACGAAGCGCGTTCTGGATCACGAATTCGAGGCGCTGCATAACCGCTTCATTCAACGGCGGGAGGCTGACGGCCCCAACATTCAATTCGTCGGCAAATTGTGCGCGGCTCTCCGCGAGGTCGGCATCGGGATATGCTTTCTCCTGCGGCTTTCGTAGAAAAACAGTCGCCATTTCTGCCCGTGCGTGCCATGCGGAAGCAATAATTTCTGCGCACACTGCGAGGGCTCGAACATCATCCGCACCACACTCGTTGAAATAGAGGCGGAACAGATAGTTTGAATCAAAATAGAGTTTCATTGACCGATGGTCTCGTCACGCGCAGATCGGTCTTCGGAGATGATCTCGGTGGAATCCGTGCCACCGCTGAGGCTTCCGCCTTCAAGCAGCCGCTTGAAGGCGGAGCGCAATTTCCGATTTGCCCAATGGGGAGCGGATGGTTCTTCGATTCTGGTTTCCAGTTCGTTTTTCAGCGAGGTCAGAACGATCTGCCGAAGCGTCTGCCCGGTCTCCACAGCGCGAATCTTCGCCTTTCTATATAAGACCTCGGGAATTTCGATCGTTGTTTTCAACGAATACAAATCTACTGCAAGCCAGCAATCCGTTAATCCTTCGATCCGTCACGACATGAAAACGGGGATACTAGATCTTCAGAAAGGGCAGAACCGCCTAACGGATTTGGCCCGTTCGCCGATACCATTCGAATGTGGCGGTCATTGCCTCACGGAGCGAACGGTAAGTTTGCTTTCCAGCAAGCGTGCGAAACTCCGACGCATCCACCACCCATCGATTCGGGAAAATTTCTTTCACCCGGTCGCGGGTCAGACTGGGGGTTGCTTCTCTCAATGCGGGAATTGCATCCACAAGGCCTGCCGCCAATCCCAACAGGCCATGTGGCAGCGGGACGGTGATTCCAGGCGCCTGCATCAAGTCAATCGCCGCGCCAAGTAGTTCCCGATCAGAAATTACATCTGGTGCCGCAGCATACATCGTCCGATGCGGATGCGTGTTCCAAGCTGGTGCCGAAAGGATGGATAGCAGGTCACGCGAAAGATCTCCGACATCAACCCAACTGTATTGTTTCTCGCGCAGGCCTGGCTTGGGGCGGATCCAACCTGCTGCCATTTTAAAAAGCGGAAGTGTCGCTTGATCTCTTGCTCCTAGAATCATTGGAGGACGAATGATCATCGCCTTCGGACAGAATTTCACGAGCTCGCGTTCCATCGCGATTTTGGACTCGCCATACCATGTCAGCGGAGCATCAGGATTGTGAATCGTGCGCGCGGTTTGGCCCGCAGGGGTAGGTCCTCCGGCGCTTTGCGACGACAAGGCCAGTAGCCTCACCGAAGACGGAAGGCAGCGGAGCACTTGCATGGACTCATCCACATTGACGGTGAAGTAGTCCGCGCGGTTTCGTGCAAACAAAACTCCCGCACAATGGACCGCATGATCAATACGTAAGTCTTCGGGGACAGGCGCTCCCCAGGGGATGCAGACCACGTTTGCCGGATCGACATTTTCATTTCGCAGTTGGCAGCGCAATTTTTCGGGATTCCGAACACACGCAATAATTGACTGATAAGTTCCGAGGGCCAGCGCATGGAGCAACAGGTTTTGTCCTACGAACCCGGTCGCTCCGGTGATGAGTAGATTCATAATACGCGATGATACAAATGGTAAGTCTTGGACCAAACACCTCCCATGGCTTCGATCACGCCGATCACATCTTTATTATTTGTTTCAATCCAAGAAAGCTCGGCGCTGGTCGCTTGTTGCTCACGCGTGCGCAGAACCATGTCATAACACATGAGCGCCGCGAGCCCACGGTCCCGGTGCTCGGGAGCAACGCCAAGGACAGCCTGTCGCACCGCCCGGATCTGAAGCGTCTTCATAAGATAGAAGATCCACGGGATCCGGAGCCAATACGGGATGTTGCGCGTGCGGTGCAGGATTTCATTGAAGTTTGGCAATGTAAGCATGAAGCCAATCGCCTCACCGTTTACCTCGGCAAATGTTAGAAATTCCGGATTTGCAAATGCCTTTAAATCATCGGCAGATGCCAACAGATCATCAACCGTAATCGGATAGAACCCGCTATTCCGATCCAGCGTCACGTTGTAAAGGCGGTGGGCAAGCCGCAATTCGTTATCCAAGTCATCCATTCGGAACGAGCGGATGGTGATGTGCGGAGTCCGGTCGCGGATCCGTTTGGCGATCCGCTGCACCCTCTGGGGCACATCCACGGTAAGGTCCATGTGATAGGCAAAAAGGATCCGCTCGACCGAAAATCCGGCAGCTTCCAACAGCGCGCCATAATAAGCAGGATTCCACGGCATGGATATACTTGCCGGTTTTTCATTTCCGGCGACCATCACTCCGCAATCATCGTGGATCGTCGGATTGTAAGGCCCTCGCACTTGATCACAGCCGAGGGCGCGCAGATGGTCGCATGCCCTTTTAATCAGCAGATTTGCTGTACATGGGTCATTTTCGCAGGCAAAAAATCCAAAGAAACCGGTTTTGTCGCCGGTGTGTTGGTTGTGCGGGCGATTGAGGATTGCTGCGACGCGTCCGACAGGCCGGCCATCACGACGAGCAATGAAAGCGACAATTTCCCCACCCTGTCTGTGGAACAGGCTGTCAGGTTTAAGAAATTTGCAGACGCTACCCGGGAATGACGGCGTGAAGGCTGGATCCGTTCCGTGGAGGAGCTCCGGCGTCCTTTCGAACATCTTCCGATCCGTTGGCGTATTGCAGGCTGAAATCGAAAACATTTTTGCGGCGTCCAGGTTCAGAATATACAGGGTCGTCAAAAGTCCCCAGCTCGCGTGCCAACCGTGCGAAGATCTCCAGCACATGGTCCAGATCGGAGTCGGAGTGACTTGACATGAAGCTGGTCCTGACAATGGCCTCGCCATACTTCACCGCCGGGTAGATCGCCGGTGTTGCAAAGACACCCTCTTCGTAGAGACGCTGGGTGAAATGAAAGGCTTTGGTCTCGCTGCCGATCAGGATCGGCACGATCGGGGTTTGTGTCGTCCCGATTTTAAATCCGATGCTCCGGAATCCATCGTGCATCTTCCGGGTATTGCGCCACAATGCGTCCATCCGCTCGGGTTCCGCCTGCATGATCTCAAGCGCCTTGAGCACGCCACCGGCAACCGCAGGGGCCATCGATGCCGTGAAAATGAGGCATCGCGATTTGTGCTTTAGATATTCAATGATCTCGGCCGAACCCGCGACAAATCCTCCCATGGATCCCAGTGATTTGGAAAACGTGCCCATGACGAGGTCAACATCGTCATTGAGTCCAAAATGATGCACCGTGCCGCGTCCCGCAGGTCCCAGCACGCCAAGCGCATGGGCCTCGTCCACGTAAGTAAATGCGCCAAACTCCTTGGCTGTTTCGATAATAGACGGCAGATCGGCGATGTCTCCAGACATGCTGAATACGCCGTCCATGATCATTAATTTGCCAGAAGCCTCTGGTAGACGCTTGAGCCTGGCGCGTAGAGAGCTTGCAGAATTATGCCGAAATGGCACCAACTTGGCTGGAGAGAACATGCACCCATCGATGATGCTCGCGTGGTTCTCGCGGTCGCAAAGAATCGCGTCATCATCCTCGGTGAGGGAAATGAGCGCGCCTTGATTGGCAAAAAATCCGGTAGAATACAACAGGACTGCTTCGCGCTGGAGAAAAATTGCAAGCGCCTCTTCAAGGTCCTCGTGCAATTTTATCGTCCCATTCAGCAATCGAGATCCCGTGCATCCCGAACCAAATCTGCGGGCGGCATCGCAGGCCGCCTCGACGACACGTTCGTCTTGAGCGAGCCCGAGGTAATTATTGGAGCCGATCATGATCTTCGGTTCTCCGTCGCAGATCACGTGATTACCGAAGGTATCATCGATCCTCCTGAAGTAGGGATAGAAACCCTGCGCTCTAGCGTCAGCAGAATCCCTGTAGTCCCGGCATTTTTTGATTAAGTCTTTTGCCACGTTGAAAAATGTCGAATTTGACGTTGGCAGGATTGCCTCCGATGTAAAATACTTTTCGACTGGCAGGCCTAATCGGATTGCATGTATTTCCAGCCATTTCCCGGAAAGCCAAAAGGTTGCCTTCCCGACCTGCGCCCGCATCGGGCGATTTCAGCAAGGCACCGGGTAGTTAGTTTGCCTCCAAAAAAAGCGGAGAGAAGCCGCAATGCGACTCCCCCCCGATAGGAAAATCTGCTCTTTAGGAGACAGACGGTGTTACTTTTTCTTTGCCGGTGCTTTCTTAGCTGCCGGTTTCTTTGCGACCACCTTTTTGGCTGGTGCTGCTTTCTTTGCAGGCGCTGCTGCTTTCTTAACTGGTGCTTTCGCTACCGGTTTTTTTGCGACGGCCTTGGGTGCTGCTGCTTTTTTGACTGCCGCCTTTGCTACTGGCTTGGCGACGGGTTTTTTTGCAGGAGCTGCTTTCTTTGCGGGCGCTTTTGCGGCGACCGGCTTTTTAGCTACGGGTGCTTTTGTCTTAACTGCCATTGAATATCCCCCCTTTCATACCGCGGGTGCGGCAAAAGTGAATTAAATGTGAATAACTCACGCCTTGTGTGAATAATTTCTGTCGCGAATTAAGTCAATGAATTTTTTCATAAATTTCTTCATTAACCGGACATATTGGTTTCGTTTTGTGACCATACCCCTTTGGTTGGGGCATGATCCACATCTTCAATGAACAGCCGTCATGCAAATTTCAGCGATTTCACGTCTGTTCACAACGCATCCGCGCATCCGCCTGAAGTGCGACCCAGAGATCCTCAAGTGCCTTCGCGGCGGCTTCCTTTACCTCTGCTAATCCTTCTTGGGATGGGGTTTCGGGTGTGATTTCCCGGTGAGCAAAGAGGTAGTATTTGATTTTTGGCTCGGTGCCGGAAGGACGGATAGCCACCCGCAGGCCGGTCTCTAATTCGAAGCTAAGCATGGATTCTACGGGGATGGTGTCGCCTTCGACGTCGGTTATTTTTTCCGCGGCAAAATTCCGCGTTGCAATCACCCGGCGCGCTCCGATTTTGGTGGGTGGGGTTGCCGCATAAGACTCGACGAGTTTTTGGATTTGTGCCGCACCTGAGGCGCCTTCCATGACCAGAGATTCCCCGCGTTCGTTAAAGAAGCCGAACTGACAATACAATTCATCCAGAAGGTCCAACAGCGTGAGCCTCTGCGATTTCGCGTAGGCAGCGACCTCGGTGATCATCGCGACGGCACTATTCCCATCTTTATCCCGAACAAAGTCAGCGCCGCTGTAGCCGTAGCTTTCCTCACCTCCAAATACGAACAACGACGAATGCGCCAGACGGAGTGAGCGCGTTTCGGTCTCTGAGAGCCGGGCGTAGTTTTCCCTCAACTCCCGCGGAATCGCCTGCTCGTATTTGGTCAGCTTTGCACCGATGTATTTGAACCCCGTGAGCGTATCCACACAGCGGAGCCCAAAGTGGGCCGCGATCGCATCCTGCAGTCCAGTCGTGACAAATGTCTTAATAATCACGCCCCGGTCCCGATTCGACCCATCCAAAATTCCAAGTTCAAAATGCATCTTCGCCCGATACCACGCCATGAGCGAACCGAGCTGATTGCCTGAAAGCAAATGCAACTTTCCGTCGCGCCCCCGAGCGGCGGCTCCCATGCGGTCATCGTCGGGGTCGGTTGCGAGCACGAGGTCCGCGCCCTCCGTTTCGGCTTGTGCCATCGCAAGCGTCAGTGCCTCCGCATTTTCCGGGTTTGGCGACTTCACCGTTGGGAAGCGTCCATCGGGAACTTCCTGCGACGCCACTACCGAGAACTGGACTCCGAGCCGGTCGAGAAGGGGACGGATGATCGCACCGCCCACGCCGTGTAAAGAGGAATAGACGATCTTGAGCGGCTGATTCCGGACGACCTCTGGATCGAGAATCAACGACTCCAGGCGGTGCAAATACGCGGAATCCACGTCTGCGCCCATCGGGATGATCTGTCCGCGCCGTTCCTTGACCAGTGCAGCGTAGGTATCGTCCTGAATGGCATTCACTCGGGTAATGATTCCGCTGGCATGAGGCTGCACGATTTGCCCTCCATCTTCGAAATACACCTTGTATCCATTGTATTCGGGCGGGTTATGACTGGCAGTGAGGTTGATTCCTGCGGTGCTGCCGGTAAATCGCACGGCAAACGACAACTCGGGCGTAGATCGTTCCGCTTCGAACAAAAATGCATTGCACCCGAGATCAGAAATAACCTGAGCTGCCAGCTCAGCGAATTGCCGGGAAAAATGCCGGGTATCATGGGCGATGCAGATTCCGGGTTTCCCGTCGCGGTTTTCCGCGGAGTGCCAGTCGAGCACATATGCAACAAGTCCCCGAGTGGCCCGCCGGATGGTAGAGTCGTTCATCGCGTGGGTGCCCACGCATGGAAATTCCGGCCTCCCATTGGGACCACCACTGCCCTGCTCAGCTGTGGTGATTACCGCTCCGATGGTTTTGCTTCGCAACCCGCCGGTGCCGAAGGCCAGGGTTCGGAAAAACCGGTTGTCCAACTCAGACCAATTTTCGGATGCCACAAGTTCCTCGATCGCGGATCGCGTCACGGGCGACACCGAAGCCGCCAGGGTCGCTTGGATATTTGCGAGGGACGAGGGAAGGAGTTGGCCTTGGCGGGCTGCGGAATCGATTTTCTGAAGAAGCGTATCCATTTCCTCGGATACTACGCTGCGGCCGCCCCGCAATTGAAGGGTAAATCCCGCGTGACATCGAACGATGTTGGGCAATACTGCCGTCTATGGAAACGTTGGACCTGCTAGCAGTGGCGCTCGGCTTGGCAACCCTCGCCGGAATCAACCTATACCTCACTGTTTTTGCCACCGGGCTTGCGGTGCAGATGGGGTGGATCACACTCGCGCCAGAGTACCAGCAGCTCGATGTCCTGGCAGATCCGGTGATCCTTACCGTTGCCGGGGTTTTATTTTTTCTCGAGTTTTTTGCTGACAAAATACCCTGGGTGGATTCGCTGTGGGATTCGGTGCATACGCTCATTCGTCCCGTGGGCGCGGCATTCCTCGCAATCACCGCGCTGGGAGAAGTGAATCCTGTTTTCGACGTGCTGGTGGGGCTTTTGGGCGCTGGCATGGCGCTGACGAGCCATTCGGTGAAGGCGGGGACGCGTCTCGTAGCCAATGCGTCGCCGGAGCCATTTTCAAATATCGGCCTGAGCCTTGTCGAGGACGTGGCCGTGCTCGGCGGACTGGGTCTGCTTGCACTGAATCCCATTTTGGCTCTCGGGCTGGCAGTGGTCTTCTGCGGCCTTGCGATATGGCTTTTGCCACACCTTTTCCGGCGGGCGGTCGCGACGCTTCGGTTTTTGTGGCGGCGGATTGCATACTGGTTTGGGCAGTCCAACGACGCAGCCGGAGCAGAAATTCTCCCCGCGCAAGTGGACCAGGCATTGGCTGCCGCACGGGGAACGAGTGTCCGGGTTACGTGGTTCGCTCCCTGTGTTTCCGGGCGTGTTCCTGGCATCCCCGGATGTGTGTCTGGCTGGTTATTATTGACTGATCTTGAGGGGCAATCTCTGGAATTTGCCTGCGAACGCGGCGGCACGGTGAAGCTGATCCCGCTCGGCGGTTCGGGGAGCAAGGTGCAGCATGAGCCCGGATTCCTTTGTGATCGCGTAGTAATCTATCGGCGCGACGAAACACAGCGCTATATCGTTCAGTTCGACCGATCCCGCCGCGGATCGGTGCTTGAATTAACACGACTCACAGCCGGTGAATCCTTGCCATCATCCGCTGGCAGCATCCCTACGACCGCCTGACGGCGTCCCGTTTTTCCCGATCATTGGCATGTTGGAATTCGGCTCCCCGGAGTGGTTGTGGGGGCTGCTATTGATTCCTGCGGCATGGCTGATTGCCCGTGGGAAGCAGGTCCTTGCGACCCGGCGGGCACGCGCGGCTGCGTTCATTACCCGATCGGCGATATTTACGTGCGTCATCTTTGCGTTGGCTGACGCCCGCTGGAGCACCAACGAAGACGAGACAGCCGTGCTCTTCCTTGTGGATAATTCCGCCAGCGTGCAACTCGACGGCCTTTCCATGGCGCAGGAATTTGTTGACGAGGCAATGCAATCCCACCCGTCCCGTCCGGTATCCGTAGCAACTCTGCAGCCGATACCATCCATCCATCGCTCATTTTTCTTTCCGAAGGACGCAAGCAAAAGCATAGAACTCAGCCCGGGAAAGCAAACCGCATTGGCTGCCAGGATCGACTGGTCAGGCTTGGCCGTTCATCCCGATATGCCTACACGCGTGGTATTGCTCACCGATGGCTTGGTCTCCGATGCCCCGGCAACCTTGCTCGCGCTGGATCGGAGCAGGCGGCGCGGGGTGCCCGCGGATGTGGTCGCGCTTCGGCCAAACCGTGGACAGGAGTTGGAACTTGGCGATATCCCGCTGCCGGGCCGTATCGAGCCCGGGCGGCCATTTGACCTGCCTCTTCAAATTCGAAGCTCTGTGGCACAGGATGTATCGATCAAGGTTTTTCAGAACGGCCTTCTCGTGCGTGAATCGGCTCGACCCGTAAAAGTTGGCGAGTCGGAAGTCATCATCGACGCGCTCGTGCCAGAGCCGGGGGCGGGCAGCTGGCGGGTGGAACTTGCCGGAACTGCCGACACGAGGATGGATAACAACATCATCACCCGGTTCGCAGCGGCCACAGGCGAGACCCGCGTGTTGATGATCGATCCCAATCCCAACACCCTTTCCACTGCGATTCGTGCGGTCGAGCAGGGCGGGATGACGGTGGAAACCCGGCGGCCGAGTGACTTTCCCGGCTCTCTTGATGGCCTCGCAGGCTTCGACCTCGTCGTGCTGAGCAATACCTCGGCTTCCATGCTGGAAGCTTACAAGCTCGCATCACTCGCCGAGTGGGTGTCGGAGGTGGGAGGTGGACTTTTGGTGACTGGGGGACCGAATGCCTATGCCGCGGGAGGGTATTTTGGCACTCCGTTGGCAAGCCTGATCCCAGTGATCACCGATTACGTCGATCAGGCTGAGTTGTCAGTGGCAGCCTTGTACGTCTCGCTGGACCGCTCCGGGTCGATGTCCGCCCCGGTTGCGGGAACAACCAAGATGGCGCTGGCTAATGCGGGAGTGGTCCGTGCCATGGAGCTCCTCGACAGAACGGACTTATTCGGCGTCGCTGCTGTCGATACCGAGGTGCATCCGGTGCTCTCGCTCGGGCCGGTATCCGATCAAACAACCGCCGCACGAATCATCCAGTCGATCACCTCGGGCGGTGGCGGAATCTATGTCTTCACAGCGCTTACCGCGGGTTACCGACAGTTGGCCTCGGCGAAGGCGATGTTGAAGCATCTCATCCTGTTCAGTGACGCGGCCGATGCCGAAGAGCAAATGGCTCCCGCCGGAACGGGAGCCATGGCGTCCGCCCTCGACGTTGCATCGGCGATGCTGGCCGCGCGCATCACGGTGTCCGTGGTGGCGCTCGGCGGGGAGTCGGACCGGGACACAAGTTTTCTCAGAAACCTGGCCGCGCGCGGCGGCGGGCGGTTTTACCTAACATCAGACGCCACCACGCTACCGAGAATTTTTGCTGAGGAGACATTGCGTGCAACCCAGAACAGCCTCATCGAACTGCCTTTTCTGCCGGTGGTTGGCGACGATGATCCAACCCTCGCCGGGATTGCATGGGCTGATGCGCCGGATCTGTTGGGCTACAACGCCGTGCTGGCGAGATCAGAGGCGCAAAACCTCCTACTCACCGACGCAGGAACCCCGTTGCAGGCAACTTGGCGGAGAGGGCTCGGACGAGTCACTGCATTCACCAGCGACATCAATGGCCGTTGGAGCATGGATTGGCTGGACTGGTCCGGGTTTCGTCAATGGCTGCTTCAAACTTTACGCAGCCTGATTCCAGCTTCCCGGCCCGGTGAGGTTATTGTCCGAACAACGCTGAACGATTCCCAGCTCGTCGTTGAAATCAACGTAACCGAGCCGGACGGCAGCTACCGCTCGGGACTCGAGCCGCAAGTGGCGTTGAGCGAAGCAGGGAGCGCAGGCAAATCTGCGGTCGCTCAGCCCATCGGACCGGGTATTTACCAAGCGATCTTTGATCTCCCGAGCGGGGAGTCAGGGTTAGTTTCCGTGGTTGTCGATGACGCGGCGACGATTGCAGCTTGGCACCGTAGCCCGGATGGCGAGGCGTGGGTGCTGCGCGATGTCGCTGCATTTTTGGAGGAATCGGCGGAGCGTGGTGGTGGGCAGTTGAATCCTGCACCGGATGCGGTTTTCCGAGCCACCGGGCACGAGGTAGCCTCCACGCTTTCGCTGGTACCATGGTGGATCGCGCTAGCTATCGTCTTGTGGCCCTTGGACATCTGGTTGCTCCGCCGCGACTGGAGAAGGTCGGAGGAAAGTTAGGTTCTTCGCTGTTTCCAGTGGGAAGCGAGCATCCCGCGAAACTAGGGGTCAGTGTGCAAATCTTGACAAACTACCCCCGCGCTTGCTCGGGGGAGCCAACACGAATTGCGGCGTGTAACGCGCCCTGTTTGGCCAAACAGGGGGTCAGCAGGGGTCAGTTCTCGATTATTGACATTATGGAGGTTTGAATGTCTGATATTGAGGCGCCGAAGAAAGAGCGCGTGGAATATGAAGGGGCGTTGTATCACGTGATGGACCGTGGCAACCGACTGGAAGTGATTTTTTGTGATGATGGAGACAGCGGGCACCGAACTGAAAGTGGCGGATTTCTGACGGTTTGAAAGTGGCGGAAGCCACGGCTGGATATTATTCAAAAAAGACAGCCCTAGCTGCTTGTTATCTTATTCCTTATTAGGGGGGTGAGAGGAGTTTGCGGCGGATCTTGCGAAGAGAGTCCGATCTCTGCATGGCAGTGCATGGACGTTACGCCCAAGCTCTGCAAACATTGTCATAACTCGTTTATTACCAGTAAGTAATCCGGAGTCAGGCAGTGCATATGTGATAATTTTCGATGCCGGGCAGCGGCAAAAAAAGAGCGGGAGGCGAGCTGGGTTGAGCAAAATTCCGATTATTTTCGAGGGTCTGAAAACGTCGAAAGGGTGAGGGAGTGGCGACGAAAAAATCCTGATTGGAGAAATCGGCAAAAAAAAGAGGCAGGAAAATCAAGCGCAAAAGCTGAATCTTGTAACCGGGAGGAACCTGGGATGGCGCGGTTACAAGATTCAGTTCCCATCGTTCAAGACACTGCCCTTGTGTGGTTTATGTCATTCGTCACTGGCTCGGTGTTACAAGACGAAGTTCAAAATCTCTACGGACGGTGTTTGGTTCGTGGCGGCGAGCTACTGCGCCCCATTTCGATGGAGCCCATGTCGTCAACAACCTGAAACCCATCAACACCCATGGAAAAATATCCTCTTGATCCCGCCCGAATTCGACAACTGCCCACACGCTTCAGTTGGCTCGACCAACGTCTTGTAACCGAAGGCCACCTGCGCCAGTGCGGCTCTGGAGCCCAAGGCCTCTACCTCTTTCTTGCCGTTGTCAGCGATGCTCAGGGGCTCAGTTATTACGCGGATAAAAGCATTCGCACGCATCTTGGCATCGAGCAGGAAGAACTCGCGCAAGCCCGCGCCACGCTCATCGCGGCGAACCTGGTCATTTTCCAAAGACCCCTTTACCAGCTTCTGAGCTTGGATCCTTGGAAGAGCGACAGCCGGGAACGCACCGGTCGGGCTCTCTGTGTGAGTGATTTGATTCGAGTGCCTGAACTCACCCGGCCATGATCAACTACGCCACCTACTGCCGCATCCGACAACTGGCCCAAGAAGGCTGCTCCAGTGCCAAGCCATCGAAAGCTTCCTCACCCTCAGGTTCCTCCAGCGCAAAGAAAACCTCCTGTTCTTCGTCAACCCCGGACCCGGAAAACCCACCTCGCCACCGCCATCGGCTACGCCGCCGCCCTCGCCAGCGCCATCCTTGACCGCCTCAGCCACCACTGCCACTCCATCGTCCTAGAAGGCGAAAGCTACCGCACCCGGAAACTCAAAAACTAGCACCAAAAGGAACCCAAAAAAATGCCTCTTAAAATCCGCCACTTTCAAACCGTCGCCCGCAACCATTAAATGCACCTGGTCGGAAACACCACCGACGGCCTCCGGCACGCCACCAAGGGTGCGCACAATACCACCCATGAAAGCATGCAAATCGCCACGCCACGCAGATGCAATGACCGGCGCATGATCCTTGGTTCCAAAAACCAGATGGTAATGCAGGCAGAGATGGGTCGATGGCAGGGTTGAGATTTTCCTCGGCCCCTGCCGGGGCGAAACGCTTACTTTATCGAATTCCGGTGGTTTGCACCCTGAGCTTTCTACAGATCAACCCTTATCCTGCATTTTATAATGATTCAACCGCATCTCATCTGTGCCGAAGCTGTCGCCGGTTTGCATAGGCAGAGAATATGCCCCACCACGAGTTTCGGTAGTTGCCGCCTACTGGC
>JBDNGG010000165.1:0-6387 GCA_041689405.1 Terrimicrobiaceae bacterium
GAAAGGCCGGGTCGCGGCGTTGGGTGATCGTGTAGCGGTGACGGCCGACATCATGCGAAAGATAATCCCTAAGGAGGCGGATATCATCGATGGCTTTGTTTAGGCGCTCTTGAAGCCGGTCGAGCACATTGTCCCTCAGCCGCGCCTCCCAATCCTTGCGGCGCTCGCCAGCCAGTTCCCGGAACTTGGGAAGTTCGACATCATCCAACTGACGCAGCCGCGCCGCCCATCGGTCATTGTCGCGCTCCGCCTCATCAAAGTCATGACGATACTCCGGGTGCTTCTCACTGGAAATGAGATGGCGGCGGGCATTGTTCCGCTCATTCAGCGCCTGGTTGGCTTTGACTTGGGCATCCGTCGTCCGCTCTTGGGCTTTGGCCAGGCGGGTGGGCCATTGGGAATCCTGAGCAAGAATTTCCTGCAAGCTCGTTTGCAAGTCGCTGGCTGTGACATTGGCCGGGAGGGTTGCGTGGATTTGTTCGAGTTCCCGCTGATGGGTTAAGACCTCTTCGTGAGAAGTATTGAGGCTTTGAAGGGCGCGTTCCTCCTCCCGGCGGAACCCTTGCATGCGGCTTTCGATGACGCCGATCTCACGCTGGAGTTTTCCATGCTCCGCCTCATGGTTTTGAAGCAGCTCCAAGCGCTTTTCGCGTTCCGGTGTGCGGAGTAGTTCGATGGTTTCTCCCAAGGATCTCCAATCGCCCCATTTTTTTGGAAGCTCAGCAATCTCCTCGGGCCGATGGGGCAGCGAGGATTCGCCAAGGCCTGCTTTTTTGCCCTGATCCAGCCAGGTATTCAAATCGTCGGCCAGGAGCTGGAGGCGATCCTTTTCTTTGCGGGTGGTGATTTGTTCTTGTTCCTTCGAGGCGCGGATGCGTTTCAGTCCCTCCGTTCCCAACGTGAGCGTTACCTCCCGTCCAGAGTTGAGGCGGCGGCGAAGCGGGACCTGCTTGAAGATCCCATCCGGGGTGATGGCCCGTCCAGCCGGAGAGGCATCCATTTCTTCGACCGTCTCGACGCAGAGGACGTCCCCTAGCAGGTGTCGCACATAGGTTTCGGCCAAGGGAAGAGTGACATCCACTTTGGTGGCTAGAGAGTTCGGCTTGGCGTCATGACGAAGCCCCTCGGTCTCGTGGGGATTCAGCAGAGATTCGCCCTCGCGTCCCGGGGCGGTGCGACGCAGAACATCGAGAGCCAGCCGGTAGTCATCCTTGGAAACCACAATCACCCAGCGCTGACGTCCCAAGAACAGCTCCAAAGCCGTCCACCAGCGCTCCGCTTCGGGTTTCACTTCAATGAGCCGTGCAAGCTGATGGGCCCGGCCACCAGTGGCCTCATGGATCGCGCGGTAAACGGGAAAGCTGCCCGGCATTTCGCGGCGGTCGAGCGCCTCCAAATCGGCGACAAGTTGTTGAAGTTTCTCCGTGCTGCGGCGGGTGCCGTCATCGATGGTTCGTTTGGTTTGTGCGCCTGATTGCCAGAGATCGTTAAAAGTTCCTGCTAGGGCCGCCAGCGCCGAAAAAGCGGGTGCTTCCAGCGGGCCGGCCAAGGCCTCTAAAAGGCTTTCGTCCACGGTGAGGAAAGTCGCTAAGTCCGCCGCCAAAACATCGCGCGTGGCAAAGTCGCGTCCGCCCCTCAGCCAGGAAGTCCAGCGCTGACGAATAGTCATCAGACGCTCACGCGCCGACTTTTTAGCTTCCTCAATGCGCTGGATCTCCGCGTGGAGGGTTTTGCGCTCAGTCTGAAGTTTTTCAAGCTGAACGGCATCATGGTCTGCCGAGATTTCCAGACGGGTCGCATCAATGATGGCCTTGATCTCATTGAGCTTCGCAGTTTTGGTTTCGGCCCCGGTGAGGTCATCCGCATTTTCTCGGCGAAGGATTTCCAAGCGGATGGTGAGGTCCGAGTATTTGTCTACGGCCTGGGCATGCAGGACGGCACGTGAGACATGTTGAAAAATGCCGGCCTCTTTTTGAAGGCCCTGGTGCAGGGTGTCGGCGTCACACACCTTGCGAAGTTGAGCGGCCTCATCTTCTTGATTGAGCAGGCGATCCTGGGTGTCGCGGTAGGCGCTGACCGCCGTCCGGACATCCCTCACGTCAATGGGATTTTCCTCAAGAATAAAATCCCGAATGAAACGTTCGACATTTTCCTCCGGCTCAAACGCAATGGCCTTGGGAAGCGTCTTTCGGAATTGGTCGGCCTCGAAGTAGAGGTGATTGGGAGTTGCCATTTCGGCAAGGAAGTCCTGCTGTCGGGAGAAGAGGTTCTCCTTGTCAAACTCCCTGCGAACCCACGTGCGGAAAGCCTCCTCATCAAGAAGAGCACCCTCAGGAGCCAGCGTGTTCCATTCCACCCGCTCGGGCACATAGAAATACGTGGGGCGGGGTTCTGCGGTGGGGCTGGAATACTCAATGCGGACTCCCCACGTCTCCCGGCGCGGCTCGGTTTGGCCAGCCTCTAAGGGCCACGTGAATTCGAGGCCGATGATGGTGACCCCGCTTGATCGGGTGTAATGAGGCTCTCCGTTCCGCAGGGTGTTTGTGTCGCAAAGGCAGTAGCTCACAATCGAGCGGCTCTGGTTGTTGCCAGCGGCCGCGCGGTTAGGTTTCCAAAAGCGTCCGAGCAGCACGTATTGGATCAAATCTAGCAAAGCGGTTTTGCCGGTGCCGAAAGCGCCTGCAATGAGGGTATGTCCCGAGACATCCAGGATCTGACGGAAGCCATACCAGTTGATCGCTAGGATGCGGGTGAGGGTGATGCGTTTGTCAATCATGAGACATCCTCCAAAGTGGTTTCCCCACGATACAACGCGGACTGATGTTCCCACGCCTCTGCATGTTCAAAGGGGATCACCCGCGGGAGCGTTGGCAGAATTTCCAGCAGTGTCTCCCCAAATTTTTGAACGTCCTGTCTGGCTTGCGTGCGAATCAGATTCAGGCTTTTGAGCTTTTGCAAAATCCGCTCAAGTTGGCCGGAGCTCGGAGGCTCGATCTTTTCAAAATACAATTTCAAACGCTGGAAAATTTCCTCCACTGGAATGATCACCGCCGCGCTTGTTTCTGTCATCCGCTTTTCATCATAAATGCGCCAGAGCACCAATAGTACCAAAGTCTCAGCCTTGGAAAAACGCTCCGTGAGCCCACAGTCCCCAGCCACCGGACGGGCCTGCAAAATCGGGCGGTCGGGATCCAAAAATAATTGGATGTGCAGCGGTGCGAGGTAGTCGGAGATTTCTTTTTCGAACTCGCGGGCCGTTTGATAAAGCAGGCGTCCACGTCCTTCCTCACCCAGCAACACGCCGGAGGATAGCAATGTGGTGAGGATTTCGCTGATGGCTCCCCGGTCCTCTTCCGGGATATGTTGCCAAAATTCGGGCCAGGCTGCGCTCATGAGACGCGTTCGATGATGACCCGGTCAACCTGCCATCCGTTGATGGTGTCTTGAGGGATGTGGTCTGGCTCCAAGCCATGATCTCTGCGGTCAGCATGGATTTTCCAGCGCACGGTTCGGGATGTTCCTTGCGAAGGAGCGCGATCAAAGGCCAGCACCGCAAGAAAATCCAGGAAGTCATCTTCCGGCAGCCAAGAGAGTCCGGCTGTTGAAAGGGTTGTACCCTTTTTTTCCAGGCGCTGACGTATAAACCGCGCGGCGCGTTGCGGGGTGACAACCAGGAGATTGTGTTTTCGGATAATTTCTTTGGCCTCCGCCGAGGCGTCTCCACCTTCAGGTTTCTCCAAAGAGAGGTTAACTGGCTGACGCATACGCCGGACCGTGGCCAAAGACGCCGAGCCAAAATAAATGCCGGCGTGAGGACAGAGAAATATCATCCCTGGCTCACGATCCAGATCGGAAAAACGTTTTCCTTCATATTCGTCAGCGGCCGCATCAAGATACGCTTTGACTTGCTCCGGCTTTTTGCCGCGCATTTCGGTTTGGTAACGGTAGCGCTGGGCCGAAAGGCGGCTAAAGTCTGCCATGCGGCCATCGATGATTTGCTGCTTGGCGGGGATAGCGGCAAGTCCGCGTCCCAATTTCTGAAACATGCCTTCGGCTTCTGCGTAAGGATCCGCCGTTGATCCCTTCGTGTGCAATGCAATCCCGGCCGCAAGTCGATCTTTGGCAAGGGCACTTGATGCCGCCTCCTGAACCACCCTACGGGCTTGATGCAATCGCGGAATCAATCCGTTTTCTTGCAGTGCATCATAACAAACCATGTGTTCCCCGGCATGAAAATCCACCAGAAAGCGGTTGAGTGTTTCGGCCGCATCGCCGCTTTGTCGCTGGAGCGTCTCTTCTCGAAGAATGAGGCTTTCCACCGCATGCATTTGATCCCCCGCCCGGGTCGTGCGATCCACCAGATCCTTGACTGTTTGGCGCAGCGCTTCCGCATCCAATCGGGCCGGGTTCAGCGCCTCGGGCATTAACAACGTCTCGCAAATGGAACGAAGGGATGCCGAAAAATCCTTCAACTCACCTAGGTCACTGCGGGCAAGGTCCAAGAGGAGCCGGACCAACATCCGCAGCGCAGGAGTCACCAAAACCCAATACTCCCCAAGCGCCACGGGCCGCTCCTGCAACCATCCCGCATCCAAAAGGCGATTGTAGAGCTGGGGCGCACGCTGACGCGCATCCGAAAACGCCGCGCCCTCGTCCGCATCCAGCGCCGCGCGGGGATGTTGAGCCAGAACCTCCCGGATCAGTCCCAGAGCGTCTTCCCGCGAGAGCTGCCCCCCTTCATCCGCGCCCTCCAGCAAACGCTCCGCAATGTCCACACTCACTGGCCAAGACGGTCGCGCCAAGGGCCGAAAAAACCCCTCACGGAGCTGTTGCTGGAGATCGGTGCTGAGTGGCATAATGACAAAAGGAAATTTTTAACGTCATCAGACATGGCTGGCAAGGCTGCGCTTGGCGCCTCATGGGAAGCCACCATCTCCAGCGGGTAAAACCAAAACAATTGATATGCTCGCGATGTATCCACTGGGGTGATCGACGAAGGGTTGATGCCGCGAGCGTTGAAGATCGAAGACCATACATCCTAAGGACCCGATGTTCTGGTCACAGACAATCTCATAAATCGGCGACCTGTTTCTGAAAACAAGGTGGCATCGCGGACGACGAGCAGGGAGGGCGCATTGCTTACGATAACCGTATGGTTCTCGCCGCTTTGCCAGGCGCTCAGGTCCCCGGATACTTCGACGAGGAAAGCGACATCGTTAGCATCGGGGTTGCGCGGGATGGAGATTTGCAAGTAACCATCGGGCCTGATTTCGGCTTGGGGAAGTTGGCTCGCCGGAGCACTCAGGGGATCAAGATTCAGGGCATACTTGAGCAGATTGGTGGTGCCATCGCCGGAAGGATCGGCCTCGGCGCCCCACAGTGTCGACTCGGTTGAGGGGTTGCCAGTCTCTTGCGGAAATTTCTCTAGCTGCCATCGTTCAAAAGGCGTGGCTGGTCGGAGCATTCCACTGCCTGCGTGAAATGCGGGCACGCCGACAAAAGAGATGGCAGCCCGTTGGGCCGGAGTGATGTCATCAAAAGAGTCTCCGATCCTCAGTTGGTTCGAAGAATTATTAAAACCCTCCACAGTCAGAGTGCTGTTCGGATTCCATACTTCTCCCGCGCTTGGGGCAAAGTCGATCGATCCGGCGGCTGACGTCAAGATGAGTTTGGAATGATCAAGCAACCGGATGGCTCCCGTGCGCAGATTGTTCGAGTCCACACGCAGTTGGCCGCCTGCAAGAACCAGAGGTGCCGCGGTTGGCAATTGCCCGGTGCCAAGAAGATGAAGTTCCCCTCCGTAAAGATACGTTGCGCCGGTGTAGAGCGCTGAAGCACTCAGCCGGGTGGTGCCTTCTTGAATCGAGAGGCCACCGGATCCGCTGACGTTACCATTCAGGAAAATGATTTGTGGCCCCCCAAGATTCAGAAATTTTGCTCCCAAATTGATGGTTCCGGCAAACTGGAGGTTTCCGTTGGCAGCCGTCCAGTGTTGATGCTCATTCAATGCCATTGAGCAGTTGAAGGTTTGTGTTGCTGGGGCGTCGTTGCGAATCCCGACATATCCGACCGTGAGCGACTGTCCGGCTTGGAAGGTGTATCCGGTTTGGCTTTGAGAGCCCGTGAAAAGCAAGCCGCGCGTAGTGCTAGCGCTACGCAGGGAGATCGTTTTATTGGATACGTTACCGGAAAAACCCAATGCTTGTGTCTCTGCGGGAACGCTGGGCGAAGTCCAGTTTGCGAAAGACCCCCAACTTGTGCCAAATAAGCCCGTCCACTGTTTGGCTGGCTCTGTACGAAATTTCAGCGCAAACCCATCCTCCGCAAGAACAGCATTGATCTGTGGAACTACATCTGGAAGTGCTAAAAAACTATCAATACCACCAC
>JBDNGG010000166.1:0-7054 GCA_041689405.1 Terrimicrobiaceae bacterium
CGTTCGTGAAAATATCCAGGCAACCATCAACTCGGCCAACGGTTTGACTCTGGGCATTGGGGTTAGCACTATCGGATTGGTTATGTTTTTCAATTACCGCCGACTAACGCGAGAAAGTCTTTCTATTACAAATACGGTGGGTGCGGCAATTGGTGGGCCGGTGCGCAATGCCGTAAGCGTGCGGGAAGGCGAGCTCTCATGAAGCTGATCCACATCGCCATCGTCTCGACCACCAGCAAGCCGGGAGCGGTGGACGCTAACCTTCGGCAGATTGCCGGCTTTGCGGAACAAGCCGGTCACGATGGTGTGGACCTGTTGCTGACCCCGGAGTTGAGCGCGTGCGGCTACGGAGCCTATCCCGAAGTGCTAGCCACGGCTGAGCGCGCCGGGGGAGGGCCGATTTTCCAGGCCCTGAAGCAGATGTCCCAGGATAACCATCTGGTGGTTGCCGCCGGTTTTGTAGAGGCCTACGAGACCAAGCGGTTTCTGGCGCACTACGTCGTTTTTCCCGATGGACGTTTCATCGTGCAGCGCAAGAACCGGGTGACGCCGTCCGAGCGTCCTCTCGACCCGGCTGGGGAGCTCATCCAGCCAGACCCGGCGGAGGCCGCTCAGCCACGCGAGCCACGGCTCGTCTTCTTTGAGGTTAAGGGCGTGCGTTGCGTCGTCGCCATTTGTGCCGACAGCGGCATTGACGGTTTGGATGATTTGTTGGCGGCGCAGGGCGTCGAGTTGTTGCTGGTTCCCGTTGGTGCGGGCGGGTCGCGCGACGACCGCGTGACGACAGAAGAGCTCCGCACCGATGCTGGACGGCAAAAGTATTTGTATTGGCTGGAGCGGGTTTTCTTCCCAGGCAAATCGGTTATCGATTGCATTCGCCACAGGCGTGCGCTGGCTGCGGTGAACCTCTGCGCAGATGACGGGCAACGGCATTCGCATCTTGGGCACGGGATGGTCATCACCCCGATGGGCGAGGTGGCCGCTTTCTTTCACGGCCTGCCCAATCTTGACCGCCAGCGGCCGATGTATGCCCATGCCGTCGTTGATTTGGGAGACAGAGTGGAATGAGGAAGATACCTATACTTTGGCCCGATGTTGAAGTCCGCAGCCTGCACGGAATACCTGCGCTCCATCGGGATGGAAAGCCGTGGTTTGGTTGGGGGGCGTGCCGTCCGTTTTACGGTGATCACTATGAGGTCTACGAGCGTCTGGCTGCCTGTGGGTTTCGTCAGTTTCAAATCGATGCCACCTGCAGCGAAGATATTTACCACCCGGAACTCCGTTTCTGGCCTGGGCCTGGGGAGTTTGATCCCTCAGCGCAAGACCGGCACTTTCGAAGGGTAGCGGACATCTGTCCGGATGCTTTGCTACAGTTGCGCATTTATGCCGGAGCCCCACCCTGGTGGGTGGAAGC
The DNA here is from genome assembly GCA_041689405.1 of Terrimicrobiaceae bacterium. Classification (GTDB taxonomy): domain Bacteria; phylum Verrucomicrobiota; class Verrucomicrobiia; order Chthoniobacterales; family JAATET01; genus JBDNGG01. The sequence continues at coordinate 1,415 of JBDNGG010000166.1, forward strand.
TCATCCGGAGCACTGTCAGGTTTATGCTGATGGGAGTTGCGAGCGGGAGATTCAGCGTGGGGGCGTTCGTCGGCTGCCCTCGCTCGCCTCGCCCCTCTGGCGGACTGAGATCAACGAGGCGCTCCGACATTATATCGTTTGGTTGGAGGAATCAGGCTGGAGCAAGCGGGTGAGCGCGCTCTTCATCAGCTACGGAATTACCTGGGAATGGGCAATTCTGGGCAGCGACGGACTGCCCGACTACAGCATCCATGCCCGCGAGTATTTCCGGCAATGCCTGCGGGCCAAATACGGCGACGAAGCACTACTCGCAGCCGCCTGGGGGCGGCACGTCGACTTTGAAACGGCCGAAATCCCCGATGCCTGCCGCCGAAGCCGCGCAGGGGGGGCGAACGGCATGCGTCAGGTTCCATCCGAGCAGGATGTGATTGACCACCAGCAGTCCCTTTCGGAAATGAACGCGGACCTGCTGTTGTCCCTGGCCTCCACGGCCCGACAGGCCACGCGCGGCGAAGCGTTGATCGGGAGTTTCTATGGTTACACGCTTACGGCCCGCGAGCAGACCCCATTCACCGGGCTTTACGGGGCGGGGGGATTTGTGGGCGGCCACCACGCTCTGGGGCGGGTGCTTCGGTCGCCGGATATCGATTTTCTGAGCTCGCCCTTCAACTACCTCAACAGGAATCTCGGCACCGGCCTGCTCTACGAACATCTGCCGCTGGCGAGCCTTCACGCTCACGGCAAGACGTTCTTCGATGAGAACGACAATTACACATTCACTAACCAACCCAACTTGGATGACCGGATGAGCCAGCTCTCCGTCGGTATAACCACCACCAGGGAGGATACCTTAAAAATGTTACAGTCTGCCTTTGCCCAGTCTGTAGTCCGCGGCAAGCACCAGTGGCTGATGGAACTCACCGGGTGGATCGGCGATTTCCGCGAGAATTTTTCGGATACGGCGTTACTTGCTGAGATTACACGGCTGAATGCGATGACAGATGGCCTGATCGGCCGGGAGCGCAGGTCCGTGGCGGAAATCGCCGTTGTGCTCGACGAAGCGAGCGTCGCGTATCTGACCCTCGATAACAAAGAATTCCTTCATCAAGTTTATAAAGCTTCTCTGTGGTGGGGCCATTGCGGGGCGCCTTTCGAACTGATCTTGCTTGAAGATCTTCTGGAAAAATCGCCCGGTGCCTACAAACTGATTATCCCGGCCTGCGTGAGGCGGCCAGGCGCTCTGGAGCAATTGCAGCGGCATGTCGTTGCTTCTGGAAAAGCCATCGTCGTTGACTCTGCATCTGATCTCCTTGTCGAGATGGTCCGTGCCGATGTGCACCGGTATGTGGAGGATTCCTCCACCGTTTGGGCTAATGCCTCAATGGTGTTTGTTCATGTTCATGGCGCCGGGCAACGCCTCATTCGTTTCCGGGAATCCTGTCACGGGCAAGAAGTGCTCAGTCGGCGGCAATTCGTTACCGATCAAATAGGAGTTCTTCCATGGGATTTCGAGGAAAACGGATCAGCGCTATTTGTTTATGATCTCTGATTTTTCATCCCGAAGCTCGGTGCCGGAAAATAAGCATCTGCAAATTCAGTTTTCCAGTCCTGTGAAAATTGCGCCAGGAATCGCGGTGGTGACAGTTTCTGCAGCAGACAAAAGCTGCCATTTGGTTTTGTCAGAAGGAGCGAGCCTGCTCATTAATTGCCTCCAGGGTCTCGAACCCGCCGATGTCGTCGCGGCGGGGTATCCGCTGCCGGAGGAGATCTGGCACACGCAGGTGGACGATACGCTCGCCGGCGAGGGGAGGCGCTTCGACGCAGTGATCCGTCTGCCGCGCTCGTATGCGGAGGTGGCCATGGCCTCCGATGCTTATTGGGAAAAAACGCGCACGACTTGGGATCGGCCCGAGGACTGGATGACGACCTTTGGGCGCGAGACCTACGGCGTGGCAGGCAGCCTCATTCTGCAACTGCTCACCATGCCCCTCGCGGGATTCGAGACTTTCGAAATCGGCGAGACGCTCATGTGGCGCGGATTGACGTTCCTCGTGCTGGATTACTCCGTGCGGAATTTTTATTCTGCCGGGTTTGCGCTTCAGCAAGAGGCGCGCACACTCGTGCTTTTCAGCGGCGATTTGGTGGACGGCTCGGGACGGTTGCCCGATGCGCATGGGTTCGAATCCAACTACGCAGGGATCCCTTGGCAGCGCATTGCTTGCACTCTGCGCGAGGCGGCCTCCATAAAGCCGCAATGGCTTTTTCCCGCAAACGGAGAACCCGTCCACGAACCCGCAACTATGCTGGATGAGCTGGCTGCGCACGTTGAAGGGTTTCAAAAGCTGGCAGAATCTAAAAGCCAAATGATTCCCGCTGCCGCGTCGCAACCCGCCGCTTTCGGCCGCTATTTCGACCACGGGGATTCGGTTTATCAGATCGCGAATTTTGGTAACGTCATTCTACTCATCAATCCCGAGGGGGTTGGCCTCATGATCGATCCCGGGCCCTGCGATTATGAAAATCCCCATCGCAAAGAGGATTTCATTGCCGACCTGGAGAAGTTCGAGGCCGAGGCGGGCTTGAAGGAGATCGACCTTGTGCTCGTCTCGCATTTCCATGGTGACCACTACGACCTCTGGCCGCTTGTGAGAAACCGCTACCCCGGCTGCAAGCTGGCCGCGTGGCTGCCGGTGGCGGATGTGATCGAACGGCCCTGGACTTATCCCTATCCCTGCCTTTTGCCTTGGTATGATGTCGGGTGGAACGCGTGCCCGGTCGAGGTCACGACCAGCCGGCGGGAACCGCTGCTCTGGCATGGCACGCAGATTCATACCGTGCATCTGCCCGGACATTGCGTTGTCCACGCGGGCTATTGGTTGGATTGGAATGGCCGGCGGATTTTGTTCTCCGGCGATTCGATTCAAACCCGCGGTGAGGTGGATAGCCTGCAAATGCCGACCGCCAACCATAGCGTTCCAACGACCGACGAGGGCCACGCACAGACTTATTGGAACGTCCTTCCGCTCGGTATCATGCTCAACCTTGGCGGCCACTCCTCCCATTTTCAGAGTTGCACGGAACTCTACCGAACGTCCCTGCGGAACATCGAAGGAATCGCCACGCGCTTGCTGGATCTTTTCGCTGAAAAAGATCCACATAAGATCTTCCTGCGGAAAAGCTTAACACTTTCAGCGGATCACGTTCGCCAGCTCATGGCAAAATCCTGAAATCAACTCCACTCAAAAAACCGATCCATGAAAATCAAATCGCAAGAAATCTTTGGCGCCGAAATCCAATACTTCCGCACAGACCCTCGCTACTGGGATACCATCCTCAAAAAGTTTAAGGACGCCGGCCTGCGCGGAGTGACGACTTACGTTCAGTGGTCAACTCATCTCGTGGGACCGCCGGACAAAAAACATCCCGCGGGCATTCTTGATTTCGATGGCCGCACGAACCCGCAGCTGAATCTCATACGTTTTCTGGAATTGGTCGAGAAGCATGGGCTGAACCTAAATTTCCGTAGCGGGCCCTTCTGCTGCAATGAAGCGGTTCACGGGGGCTATCCAAACTGGCTGGTGCTGGGCGATCCCAACATCATGGTCTGGGATTATCAGAACCGCGCCACCCAGGGATACTGGATTGGGAAAAAGGAAGGCTCACAGCCCTCGTATCTCCACCCGGTCTATCTGGAGTGGAGTGAAAAATGGCTCCGAGAGGTCGACAGAATCATCGTTCCCCACCTCAAGGTCAACGGCGGCTGCATCACGATGGTGAACCTGGACAACGAGATTAGCTACATCGTCCGGGACAGCTTTCTCGACAGCGACTACAACCCGGTCAATGTCGCGCCAGGCGGGTTTTATCACCAATTCCTTACCGAAAAATACGGCACGGCCGCCAAGCTGCCGTATCCTCAGAAATTCCGCGTGATTGAGGACGTTCCGCCGCCGCGCTCTGTGCCGGAGTCGGTCGGAGCGGATTTGGCATACTACACCGATTGGATCGAATTCAAGACATGGACGATGTGCCAATACATCCGCCGACTCAGAGCCATGCATGAGGCCAACGGTGTGAAGAATGTGACATTCATGACCAACTTCAACCCTCACCGCCCCGAGGGAGTTCCCACGCGCATGCCTGATTTCGAAGAGGCGAGCGGAGGGATCGTCGGCTACGATTTCTATCGCGGCGCATTTATGAGTTACTCAGGTTATCATTCAATGGCGCGCGTGCTCAAGCTGATGAATGCGAGCCTGAGCTACACCTGGTCAGCCGAGTTTATGAGTGGGACCTGGAACAAGGATCTGACCAAAACCAGCCGGGTTTCCGACGACCACATGCGTTTCATGGCGCGCTGCGCGCTGGCGCACGGGTGCAAATCCATCGCATGGTTTATGTTTCATGATCGCGATTGCTGGGGCGATGCTCCGGTCAGTTCCCACGGCCATCTTCGCCCGAGCATCGAGGTGCTTCGCGAAACACCCGAGATTCTGTTTCAGAAGGTCAAGGACTGGGATGCGTTGGTGCCGCAGGGCGACGTGGCGGTCATCTACGATCTGATCCAGCACCAGCATACCTCCATCGGAGATCCGATGCCCTGCGCCGACGGAGAGATGCACGTCGGCAAGCCGTCAATCGCCGGTATTCAGGCAGGCGGGGCCAGCCTAGAATACGAGGGGCTTTTCCGTCTGGTTGAGCAGGCTGGAATGCAGGCTGCCGCGGCTGATACCGCACACTCGGCAAAATCGCTGGGAAACTACCCGGTCGCCTTTTTGCCGGGATCGCCGGTCATCGGACAGGCAACGCTCAAAGCGCTCCAAGCTTACATTCGCAAAGGTGGCGTCCTTGTCGTAAGCGGTCCTCTGCCCTCCATGAATGAACGGGGTCGGGCCATCCAGTTCCTCGATCCTAAAAGCTTTGTCTGGCATCGGGAACCTCTGGCTCAGGGGAAACCCGAGGAGGATCCTCTGGAAAGCATCGCCTTCGTTCAGAAGCTTCTCACCAAGCATGTGCCCAAGCCCCATGTGCGCCTGGCTTTGGAAGAGGAAGCTGCGTGGGTGGATTGGATGCCTGCGGGCGGCCATAAGGAATATCGCGAGTCACGCAACCTCGGCAGCGCCATCTTGCACCGCAGCAATGAGGAATGCATTCTCTTTGTTCTCAACCATTTCATCGAGGCGCAGCGCTTCACGGTCGAACTCCCGAAGGATAATTTCAAAGAACTCATCAACCTCGACAATGGGGAAGTGACAGCGCTCCGGAATCGGCGGGCCGTCCTCGATCTGGATCGCAAATCCTCGCAGATTTATCAGGTGCAATGACGGCCGCGTTGCCTCGGCAGATTAACAAAGTGAAAAACCCTCATAGCATGAGCAACTCCTGGTTCACCGAAGCCCGCTACGGGCTCTTCATTCACTACGGCCTCTACAGCCTGCTTGAACGCGGCGAGTGGGTCTGGAATCGCGAACAGATTCCGGCATCCGACTACGGCGCCCTCGCCAACCGCTTCACGGCGGAAAACTTTAACGCCGATGCGATCTGCGATTTGGCCGTGCGCGCGGGGATGCGCTACGTCGTCCTCACGACCATGCACCACGAGGGCTTTCGTCTTTACGACACCGCGCTGAGCGATTTCTC
>JBDNGG010000167.1:0-4197 GCA_041689405.1 Terrimicrobiaceae bacterium
ATTTTTATTCTGTCGCCGCAGTCTTGTGGTTGCGCTGGCGGGCTAGGTGTTCTTCAACATAAAGCAGGTTGGTTTCGCCGGCGAGTTGGACTATTTTTAGCAGACCTTCCATGCTGGAAACTTCTTCCAGTTGTTCCCGAATGAACCAGGAGAGGAAATTCTGAGTGATATGATCGGACGAATTGATCGCGAGTTCGAGCAGCACGTTGATATGCTCGGTTACGGATTTTTCCCCGTCGAGCGACAGTTTGACGACTTCCTCCACGCTATTAAAACTGGACTTGGGCGCGGTGATGGCGGGGATTTCGACCCGGCTGCCGACGTCCACGAGATATTGGACAAAGCGCATAGCGTGATCGCGCTCCTCTTCGGCCTGACGGTAGAAGTGGTCGGCCAGTTCTGTCAAACCTTCTGCGGCGAAGTGAGCCGCCATAACGACGTATTGTAACGACGCGTCGAATTCAACGCCGATCTGTTTGATGATCGCGTCGTTTATTTTTTTACTGATAAGCATAGTAACCTTATTTGGTTGGGGGGTTGGAGTGGATTCGAGTTCTAACTGACAGGAATTTGCTTTGACGCTCTGCGGGAGATTAGTGGGGGCGGTTTCCCAGACAAGTCGCGCAGTCAATGTACTCTTCATCTACATGAAACTTTCCAGAGTATTTACTTTAGTAAAAAATGGTCAGCTGACTGCGGCTCGTCAAGCGATTTATTAAAGTTATTTCTTTATTAAAGAATCGCTCGATTTGACTGTTCTGGGTCATGATGGGGCGTAAGTTTTGCCCCATCGGGCGGCCAGCAAAAATGTGGTCTCTGACGCCGCCCGCCGAGTCCTATTTTCTCGATGCTGAGGGCTTACGTGCCGCAAAATGTTTGGTATGCTGGCGCTCCTGGGGCGGGTGGTGTGCTGTATTCCGAGTTAATTTTTGCGTAGTCAAAAGGCTTAGCCAGCACAGAAAGCAGGCGGTGCATGACCGTAAGATCTCCGTCCTGCGAGGCAGCAGCAAGCGCTTCCTCAACTTTGTGGTTACGCGGGATGAAAGTGGGATTGTGAGATTGGCGCAGGGCTTGCGACTCTGTGAACGATTGCGGTTGCCGGTGTAGTCGCGCCAACCATTGCTTGTGCCAGACGGAAAATGTGGGATCGGCGGATAGGGGTTGGTCAGTCGATAGGTCTCGGAAAGTGTTGGTGAAATCAACTTGGTGCTGCTCCATCCATCCTAGCAAGGTGTTGATCAGGGTCGTGTCTTCGTTTTCTTCGTTAAAGAGCCCCAACTTGGCCCTCATCGCTGCTTGCCAATGGTGCTCGAACTTTGCTGGCCAGCGGTGAATGGCTTCATTGGCCAGTTCCACTGCTCGATCCGGGCGTGGATCCATTAGTGGTAGGAGTGTCTCCGCGAGTCGTGCGAGATTCCACTGCGCAATCGGTGGCTGATTATTGTAAGCATAACGACCATGGTGGTCGATCGAACTGAAGACGGTGGAGGAATCATAGGAATCCATGAACGCGCAAGGACCATAGTCGATTGTTTCCCCGGAGATGGCCATATTGTCGGTATTCATGACTCCATGAATGAATGCGACGCCCAACCATTTTGCAATCAGCACCGATTGTCGTTCCATGACCGCCTCGAAGAAGGCAAGGGCGAGATTTTCGGCGTCAACCAGGGCCGGATAATGTCGCTGCACTGTGTAATCCAGAAGCGTTTTCACCGCAGTTGGATCATCGCTGGCAGCAGCCCATACAAAAGTGCCTACCCGGATGTGGCTGGAAGCGATTCGAGTCAACACCGCCCCTGAGAGTGGCTCGTCCCTTCGGACGATTTCACCGGTGGTAACTACTGCAAGACTACGCGTGGTGGGGATTCCCAGCGCGTGCATGGATTCGCTAATGATGTATTCTCGCAGCATTGGCCCCAGCGCGGCACGCCCATCGCCCCCCCGTGAAAACGGCGTCCGTCCCGAGCCTTTGAGCTGAATGTCAAAACGTTCGTCCGCTGGAGTGATTTGCTCCCCGAGCAAGATTGCGCGCCCATCGCCTAACGTGGTTAAATTTCCAAACTGATGTCCTGCATACGCCTGTGCGAGAGGCTTTGCGCCAGGCGGAATGACATTTCCGGCAAAGATGGCGGCGCTTTCCGACTGCCCCAGAAGAGCCGCATTTAGTCCCAGTGACTCCGCAAGCGAGTCATTGAATATTACCATGCGCGGAGTGGGAAAGGAGGTCGGATTCACCCGCACATGAAATAGCTCAGGCAAGCCAGCATAGGAATGTTCCAATCGCCATCCGGCTGAGTCAGAAGTAGTTGGTGAGCAGATAGTCATAGAGAGTGAAGAGGGATGGGACGTTTCTAAAGGAGTCGGGGCAACCTGCTCCGACGACCATGAGTTGAAGTATGGGTTTTTCTTGGTGGAAAAGCTCGGGCTCAGTTTCGCGATGATCGCGCCCAGAGTTCATTAGCCACGGAGCCCTAGAATCTCATCGGCCCGCTGCCTGACCTCGCGGAAGCGCGCGGCGTTCGCGGGCAGTTTGATGTCCTCGTCGAAAGTCGGGATCATCGCCTTCATCCGCGCGTGCCCCGCGGGGCTGGCGAGCAAATCCGGAAAGCATTTCTTGATTACTTCGAGCACAATGTTCACCGAGACCGATGCTCCGGGCGACGCTCCGAGTAGCGCGGAGATGCTGCGATCCGCGTCGGTGATGACCTCGGTGCCGTAGTGGACGATGCCCGCCTGGCCGTCCGTCTTTTTGATCGCCTGCACGCGGATGCCGGCGTCGATCAATTTCCAATCGGCAGCCTGCGCGGCGGGATAGAAAACGTGCAGCACATCCATGCGATCCTGCATGCTCTGCGTGCCTTGCTGGATGAGGTAGCGGACGAGATCGAGGTTGTGGATGCCGATGTTGATGAGCGTGCCGAGATTGTCCGGGCGGACGGAAAAGGGCAGGTCGGTGAAGCGGCCTTTCTTGTGTAGAAACTTCGTCGTCCATGCTGCGAACGGGCCAAAGAGTAGCGTCTTTTTGCCCTCGAGAATCCGCTTGTCGAGATGCGGCACCGCCATCGTCGGTGCCGCATCGAGAGCCTGTCCATAGACTTTTGCCTCATGCTTTTTGACGATCTCCTGATTGTCGCAGACGAGCCATTGGCCACCGATGGGAAAGCCGCCGAGCCCCTTGGCTTCAGGGATGCCGGATTTTTGCAAAAGGGAAAGACTGCCTCCACCCGCGCCGACGAAGACGAACTTTGCGCGGTTCACGCGGACCTGCCCCGTCGCCAGTTCCTTGGCGCGCACTTCCCATCCCGTGCTGATTTTTCGCAGGCCGATCACGCGATGACCGGACGCGATTCCGCAACCCTCCTGCCGCCGAAGCCAGCCCAGCAGCTTGCGGGATATTTCGCCGAAGTTCACATCGGTGCCGCCGTCCATTTTCGTCGCGCCGATGGGCACGTCGTCGCGGCCTTCGAGCAGCAGCGGGGTCCAGCTCGCGATGGTGGCGCGGTCGGTGGAGTATTCCATTTCCCGGAAGAAATGGTGCGCCGACATGCCGGCGTGCCGGGCTTTGAGAAAGTCCACCTGCTCGGGTCCATGCACGAAGCTGATGTGCGGGACGGGATTGATGAATTTCTGCGGCTCATCCGCCATGCCGTTCGCGACCGCATAACTCCAGAACTGCTTCGAGTGCTCGAAATGCTCGAAAATTTCGATGACCTTGTTCACGTTCACCGAGCCATCCGCCTCCCGCTTCGGCGTGTAACTCAGCTCACAAATGCCGGCGTGGCCGGTGCCCGCGTTGTTCCAACCATCCGAACTCTCCTGCGCGAGGCCATCGGTGGCTTCATAGAGCTGGATGGAAAGAGGCGGATCGAGGCGCTTGAGCATCGCGCCGAGATTGGAAGCCATGATCCCGCTGCCAATGAGGATGACATCAGGGTTTTCGACGTGTGTGGCGGAGATCATTCGTGTGGTGGGGTGTTTTGATTGAAAGCGATAGGCGCCGGATTCCACGGCGCGGTCATGCCCGTGGCGCTGTTTCGATTCTTAGTTGCCTCATCGCGCTTGCCAAGCGCCTAGGCAAGGGGCTTTTGATTCAAACGCCGAAGAATCGTTGGGTCTCGGCCATCACTTCGATCAAACGATCCACTTCGGATTTGGTGTTATAGAGGTAAAAACTCGCGCGCGCGGTGGACTCGA
>JBDNGG010000168.1:0-4459 GCA_041689405.1 Terrimicrobiaceae bacterium
ACCGGCGAAAAAATCGAGTCAATCGCGATCACGCCAATGGGCATGTCCGGGTATTTATTTTCGTCGCCAGTCGCGAATCCGCGGCCGACTTTAACCTCAAACTCGGCCTCGAACTTTTGCTTTTTGTCGAGGGTGCAAATGTGCTGCTCTGGATTGAGAACTTCGCATTGTGCAGTCGATTCGATGTCTGCGGCGGTGATGGCACCCTCTCTATTTACAGACAACGTGAGATTGCGGACTTCGGTGTCGTGTGCCTTAAATTTCACCTTCTTCAGGTTAAGAATGATGTCCACAAGATCTTCGACCACGCCGGGAAGGGTGGTGAATTCGTGCAGAGCACCTTCGATTTTGACCGTCGTGATGGCGGCACCTTCAAGCGAGGAAAGGAGCACTCGGCGAAGCGAGTTTCCTATCGTCTGGCCGTAACCGGCGTCAAATGGCTCAGCGATAAATTTCGCGTAGTGGTCGGTGGCTGTCGCCTCATCTCTCGCAAGAGACTTTGGCATTTCGAATCTACCCAAACGTTTTGGCATGGTGGCAATGGAGCCTCTCCGAGAGAAGCTCGTTTATTGATGTCTAATTACCGGGTTTCCCTTGGCGCTGCGGATGAAATCGAGGACTCCATCCCAAGGACCGACGGTATTGCTTTTGGTTTAGCGCGGAGGAGAAGTAAATCACACCTGATCCGAATGTAAATGGAAAATACGCCCCTCCGTTCTTTTTTTCTCGTGCTGGAAACGTCGGGATTGCGAGATTGTCATGTGGACAATACGGGAAAATTGATTATTAACTACATTGACCAATTTGACTGCGCCAGACCCCGACATCATTCTCTCTGAAGCCCCGAATGTTGATCGCATTGATTTGGCGGGCATCGAGCAGCTTGCGGAGATTATTTTGCGTTTGCAGCGGTGTCTTATGTTGCGGCTTTCGGAGGAATTGTCCCGTGGGCAGGTTTCTTTCCCGCAGTATCTCTTGCTTGGGCACGTGGGGGCATGCGAATACTTGAGCATGACCGAAATCGCAGAGAAGATGCACCACACGACCGCGGCTGCGAGCGGGTTGGTTGATCGCCTGGAGAATTTAGGGTATGTCGCCCGCATGCACGCGGAGTCAGATCGCCGGAAGGTGCTCGTCCGGATCACTCCCAAGGGAGACCAACTGGTAGGGCGGATCCGGCAGGACATTATCGATGGCCTCACCAAACTCACGAATTACCTTGAGCCTGAAGAGGGGAAAATGTGGCTTCAAATTTACGCCAAAATATTCGACTACTGCCAAAAGCAACCTGAGGACTGCAATCAATGACTAACTTTTTTTACGTGCGGACGGCCGCAGCGCTGTGGGTCGTATCGGCGTCCATCGCATTCGCGCAGATCGCCTCAGATCCAACGCCAGAGGAGTCCGCGCCGGCTTCTTCCAGCCCGGTTGCGGTGCCAAATCCCACGCCTAGCGGATTACCAACCCCGGAACCGCTTTCGACTCCGGACCTTGCGGCGGCACCCACCGTGGACGCCTCGCAACCGGATCCTACGGCGACCGACTTCTCGAGTACGATATTGCCTTTGAATTTCTCGGATCCCGGACTTCCGCCGCCGCCGCAACTGGCGCCCAATGTCCGGGATGTGAGCCCCAGTGCTGACACGGTCAAAAAAGCGAATCAGGAGGCATCCGCACAAATCGCCGCCTTCGCCAAGAGCATCCGCAATCCGAATGTCCCGGATTTTACCCTGGACGACGCGGTGCGCACGGCGCTCACGAGAAATCCGACGATCCTAAACGCGATCCAACAGATTCGGTTTACACGCGGGCAGGTGATTCAAATCACGGCCCAGGCATTGCCCCAAGTGGATCTGGTTGCCGGCTATCAGCAAATTGCTCCCGAATTAGCAAATCCCAACACTCCTGCATCCTCAGGCGGCGTGATCAATATTCCAATGGCTGATGGTACGACTGTCCCGCTGACGACGGGCGGAGGTTCCGGCCGGAACATCAACGACAAGACGTGGAATGTCGGCTTCCAGGCGAGCCAGCTTTTATATAATGGCGGCGCGGTAATTTCGGGAATTCGCGCTGCGGATGCCGTGGAATCCGGCGCGTATTTCCTGTTGCGTCAGACCATCAATGATGTGGTTGCGCAGGTAAAGATCGGGTTTTTCCAGGTTGTTCTTAACCGGGCTCTCATAGTTGCTCAGCAGCAATCAGTCGAGCTCCTAACCCAGCAACTCCGGGATCAGGAGAACCGTTACGAGGCAGGCACGGTGCCCCGATTCAATGTTTTGCAGGCCGAGGTCGCACTCGCAAATGCCCAGCCCCCGCTGATCCAAGCCCAGAACAACCTGCGGATTGCGCTCTATCAGTTAGTGAAGCTTCTGGGAATGGACTACTCCCCGGCGAAGCCAAGTGAAGTGCCGTTCAATGTCGTGGGAGACTTGAGCTACGTGGCCCGCAGCATCAACATCGACGAGTCCGTGCGCATGGCAATCGAACGCAACCCCGCCCTCAAGGCACAACGCCAGGATTTGCTTGCCCAGGTGCAAAATGTAGATGTCCAGTTCGCGGGTTATCTTCCGACTGTGAGTGCTGTGGCCGACTACACGTGGCAAAGCAATCAGGCATTTCAATCACTCACTGAGGTGACTCAAGGCTGGACGTTTGGTTTCCTCGGGAGTTGGGCTGTGTTTGACGGATTTGAAACCAAGGGCCGTGTGATGCAGGCGCGTGCGCAGCTTGAACAATCGGTAAATAACTACAACGACGGAGTGCGGCAGATTATCCTGGATGTGCAGGAGGCAATTTCAAATTTACAGACTGCCCTTGAGACGGTGCAGAGCCAGGAAGCCAGTGTGGTCCAGGCCACGGAGGCTTTCCGGTTGGCGCAGGAACGTCTCGACGCGGGAGCAGGAACGCAGCTCGATGTTTTGAACGCGCAGACCCAGCTGCTCACGTCGCAAACGAATGTCCTCACCGCCCGCTATGACTACATTACCGCGTTGGCGCAATACAATCTGGCGCTGGCGCTGGATGCCCAATACGAGGAGATTTTTGATGATCCGTTGAGCACAAGTGAACGGAAACGGTTCACCAAAGTGACCGACCCCACCGCCCCCCAACCGGAACTGCCACGGCGACTCCGCAATGAGGATCCGATTTCCGGATTTGCAGCCAACGCCCCGGACGCACCAGTCGCCACGCCAACTCCCATTCTAACTCCCACTCCAACGGCTGCTCGTGGCGATGGAAAAAGCGCAAAGAAAGCGCGGGTGCCGGGACGGCGGTAGATGCAAGTTCCCTGGGGTCCAATGATCCAATACCCCAACGTGACGCAATGGGATGTGCTGGCAACGAACCCAACTTGCAGGCATGGATTCATCGGTCGCATGACTGGCGTGGATGTCGCCACCGACCGGGACACCGCCATGGCGCGGCTTGCACCCCGCCACGATCAAATCCTGCGCGACTTTGGCATTGATCCGAAATTGTTGGCAACGGCGGAGCAGGTGCATGGCGCTGATGTCGCGGTGGTTCATGGACCTGGGTGCCTACAGGGCGTCGACGGGTTGATCACCGCGGTCCGTGGTCAGCCACTAGGAATTTACGTCGCAGATTGTGCCGCCGTCTTCTTCGTAGACCCCATCCGGGGAGCAATCGGATTAAGTCATTCCGGAAAAAAAGGCACCGAACGACGAATCGCAGGGGCCACCGTGGAAAAAATGGGCCTGCATTTCGACTCTCGACCGCAAGATATCATCGCCATCATCAGCCCCTGCATACGCCCGCCGCACTACGAAATCGATTTTGCGGCTGACATCCGGAAGCAATTGGCCGATGCCGGTGTGGAGCGTGTGATAGACTCCGGCATCTGCACGGCAGCGGCGAATGATCGCTTTTATTCTTACCGACTCGAGAATGGGAAGACCGGTCGAATGCTTGCCTTTCTTGAGCTCTGCGGATGAATCGGGAATTCGATCCAGGTAGCCCGGAATGGATGGACCTGCCGCAACCGGTCTCACCGGAATTGCGGGATGACCTCGCAAATCTGCGGAAACTGAACCGCTGGTTCGGTGGGGTTTCTGCTGTCTTGAATCCGCTGAAATCGCTTCTCACGCTTGAGCATGACTGGACCATTCTCGACCTCGCGACCGGCTCGGCGGACATTCCCAAGGCAGTCAGCGCATGGTCTCGAACGCGTGGTATACGTGTCAAAATCGATGCGGTGGATTTTCAATCATCCACCCTGGCGGTCGCCGCCGAATATTGCCTGGACTGCCCGGACATCAAATTCCACCAAGCCGACATCCGCTCGTTTCACCCGGATCGGCAATGGGATGTCGTCGTCTGTTCGCTGGCGTTACATCATTTTACCGAAAATGATGCCATCCAGGTTTTACGCCGTGCGAGTGCACTTGCTACGCGGATTGTCATCGTGTCCGATTTGCGCCGATCTGCGGCTGGGACG
>JBDNGG010000169.1:0-6304 GCA_041689405.1 Terrimicrobiaceae bacterium
CCCGTTGCTTCGCTTCGCGCACCCCTTCGGGGCTGCCATTCGGCAGGCTGTCTTCGCTTCGGCTCAGGGCTGGTGTTGTAACTATTTACATACCCGAGCGTTGCCATGGGATGGTATGGGGCGCACCGTTGGTGTTTGGTGGCTTAAGTTAGTGCCATTCCAAACTTACCCCAAGTCTCCTCGGCCCAAGGTCCACAAAGATTCATAAAAATGCCACCCAGTCTCCTCCCCGTTTCATGTTTTTCATGCTCTTCATGGCAGAAAGAAAAAAAGGGGGAAAGGGCTAAAGGTCAAAGGAGGCGGCTCATGCGTCTTCTGAGCAACCACGCCCCGCCTGCTATCAGCATCAAAATGGCTATGGAGGGTTCAGGGACACTCGCGACACGAAAACCTATGAGGTCGAACTCGTACGTGGGACTGCCGCCGCTGAGGTGGTCCGAGGAGCGCAAGTGGAACTCGGTGTTGATCCAGCTGCCACCGTGGAGAACGCGATTCTCGGACGAGCTATCATTTGGCGCAGTGAATGCACTCTCATTCCATTCCCACACATTCCCGTTCTGCCCCATCGTCCCATACGCACTCAAGCCGCCACTATTGGTCACCAATGCAGGCGAGGAAGGATGGACAGAATTTCCCGAGAATACCGCTGTTCCGTTTACCGTCCCCCCGGTCACTGCTGTCGGGATTGTATTGCTCCCCGTCGCGTAGTCCCAGTAGTTCGCCGTCACCCCGTCGTTCTTGTGATACGCCGCCTTATACCACTCATCTTCACTCGGCAGGAAGTAGAACGCATCCTTGTGTCGGTAAAGGTTCTCCCCGCCCGCCTGCCACGCCTGCCCGCTGCTCCACAGGTTCATGCTCCAGCCGCCGCTGTAGGTCAAGTCATACGCCGGCTGACGGCCCCAGCTTGTGTTCAGCCAGTTCACGAATGCCGCCGCCTCATACCACGTCATGGTTGCCGCTGGCTGGCTGCCGGTCCACGCACCCGCCGTCACATGCATCATCCCGCTGGCCGTCGCTTTGGTGATCGCATCCTGCGAGATCTCGTAGGTGCTGATGCGGAAATCGTACGCCACCCCGCCGTAGGGTAACGAGAAGCTGCCGCCACCCGCTCCGGTGTCATTCGCGTTGCCCGCATTGCGCACGTTCACGAAATCGATCGTGAAGTCATTATTATATCCCTTTCCGAACGTGTCGGCGAGCGCGGTTCCATTTGTCATCATCCCCAGCGCCAGCCCGAGAGCCACCGCCGCCATCTGTTTTATTGGTTTCATTGGGTGTTCTGGTTGATTAAGCGGCCGAATCTACTGAAAAAGCATCGACCTGCGCCCCTCCTGTTTATGCCGAAAGTGAGTTCAGAGGCAAGCGGTAATTCCTCAAAACTGTAAACTCGCATTGCGCCAAATAGTGGAAACTAGTGGTCATTGTGCACACTGACCCGAATGGCACTAACTTCAGGAGAATCTGGGATGATTCCGGATTGGAGCGCCCGTTCACGGCTAGCGTTGTAACCATCTATATACGAGTGCGTTGCCCTGGGATGGTATAGGACGTGCCGATTGGTGCTTGGTCGATTAACTTAGTGCCATCCCACACTGACCCCTAGTTCCCCCACACTCCGAGCCATCTTTCCAACATCTCCCTTCCTTCACATTTTGTCAAGATTTGCACACTGACCCCTAGTTCCTATTTCCCCGCCTTTCGTTTTTTTCGAGGAGATCGTTACTTGGTGAGAACAGGGTCGATTGGTGTGCCGTCGTCTAATTCGCCCTGGTTACTGGCTATGATTTCGTCTTCCACCGATAAATCGCTGCCGTCGCTCCAACGGACTCTGGCGAAGCTTCCATCATCGAAATCGATAATGATCGGATTGCGACGGGCAAGACCGTTTTCCACTTGGAACAAGTAGGGCATGCCGCCAAAGCGAACGATAGAACTGGTCGGAACGAGCGGCATGTTGCGGAAGCTTTTGAAGATGACTTTCATCTTTCCATACATCCCAGGAATGAATCCGGCGGCCTTCCCTGGCTCGACGCCGACCGGAAAAATCGGAAGGCTGAGACTTTTGAGATCCGTCTTTTGCTTCGCCTCGGCATCGAGGACGAAGGCGTCGAACTCGGATTGGGAGCGATTGTAAAAGTCCACCTCCACGCGCTGGGTGCGATCCAGTAAGTCCAAGGAGGGAGCGATTCGAGCGAGTTTCCCTCGCAAGACTTTTCCGGGCATGGCGTCCATGCGCACTTCAGCTTCCGTATCGGGCCCAAGGAGTCCGATGAATGATTCGGGGATCTTTGAGGAAATGGTCACGATGTCGTTGCGTTCAAGGGAGAGGAGCGCAGGGACGCCGGGCACGACGGCAGGGTTGCCTACGAAGGAGCCCGGATCGAGCGGGCGGCTTGCGATTACTCCATCAAAGGGTGCTGCAATTGTGATTTTGGCAGCGGGGTGGGCTGAGGATTCCATTTCAACAAGGATTTCCCCGACCGTAACGAAATCTCCCAGGTTCTTCTTGATGTCTTTGACCGTACCTGCGCTCGGAGAAAACAGGCTGACTTGATAGTAGGCTTCGACATTGGCAGGTTGTTCGCTCGAAATGAAGAGGTCGGCTCCCACTTGTGGGCGGATGGTTTTAACCCGAACCCGACCCTGATCTTGTGCCGGGGCATTGCAGACCGGCAACACGAGCGCGGCTAAACAAGCCCAGCAAATCGCTATGGTGGAAATTTTTATCTTGGGAAGTGCATTCATGCTTTCAGTTCCCTTTCGAGTTCGGCATCCACAACGGGCTGTTTTTTCATAAATTTTGTATAGAGGATGGGTATTAAAAAGAGCGTGAGGAAGGTCGAGCTCAAGAGGCCTCCGATAACTGCCCGAGCCAGCGGAATGGCCGCCTCGTTGCCGCGTCCAAGGCCGATAGCCATGGGAAGCATCGCCAGCGAGGTAGCAAAGAATGTCATCAGAATCGGACGGAAGCGGGTAGCTGCAGCCTCGCGAATCGCAGCACCGGCATCCAGCCCGGCTTGCTTGCGGCGGCGGTTGGCGAACTCCACAAGCAAGACTCCATTGTTCACCGCGATTCCGATCAGGAAAGTCGCGCCGATGAGCGACTGCGCGTTGAGCGTCGTGCGCGTAAGAAACAGCATCCAAAGCACACCGATGAAGCCGAGAGGCACGCTGACCATGATTACGAGCGGACCAATCCAAGAGCGGAACAACACGACCTGCAAAAGGTAAACGAGTCCGATCGAGAGCGCGATACCGAGTCCCAGCTGGCGAAAGGAATCCTTCATCCGGCCATATTCGCCCTTCATTTGGACGCGAAGCCCTTCAGGCCATTCCTGCCCTTGGAGAACGGTCTCGATGTTTCTTGCGACGGATGCCAAGTCGCGGCCATCGGTGTTTACAAAAACATTCGTGACCCGCTTGAGATTGGCGTGGTTGATTTCGACCTCTCCATTCGACCGACGCAGGGTGACGACGCTTCCGAGGTTCACGGCCGCTTGCCCGCCAGTGGCTGAGGCGACAGGCATAGCCAGCACATCTTCCATTGTGCGGCTTGCATCCTCGGGATACTGCACGCCGACGAAGTATTGGTTGCCAGATTGCGAATCGATCCAGAAATTCCGATTCACGGATACGCTGGAGTTCAATGCGATGACGACCTGCAGAACGATATCCTCAGCGGAGAGTCCGAGCTGGGCAGCCTTAACGCGGTCCACATCGAGAATCAGGTAAGGGGCGTCGTTGCGTTGCTGAATTCGCACATCCGCTGCGCCAGCGATCGGCGCAACGAGACCCCGCACCTTGCGCGCGGCGGCGAGGAGCTGATCTGTGGTGCCACCCTCGATTTCGATATCGATCGGCGACGAGGCTCCTTGGTTGAGTGCTGTCGAGATCATGCCCCCCGTGTCGAAGCTCGCTCGCAGGTCGGCAAAGGATGCCTCGGCCTGGAAGGCAGCGCGAAGCAAGCTGGCATATTGCTCGGCGCTCTTCAAACGCGATGGCGTCAGTTGAACTCGAATGACTGCATCCTGTTGACCGGAGTTTGTCGTGTAGGCCGATGACCAGTCGGGATTCAATCCGATTTCGGAAACAATCATGGATCGCTCGGAAGCGGGGATACGTGCGCGCAGGAATTCCTCGAAGTCCCCTACCCGCTTTTCTGTGGCATCCAATTTGAGATTCGACGGAGCCCGGAGGCGGATGGTGATTTGGCCAGCATCGACCCGAGGAAAATATTCACTTCCGATTCCCAAGAGCAGCAACAAAGATCCAGCGAAAAGAAGGCCCACGCCGAGCAGCGGCTTCGCAGGATTTTTTAGGCACCAGTCGAGCTTGCGTGAATAAACAAGGGCCAACCGGTCCACCCAAGTCTGAAATACAGATGCACCACGGCCGATGCGTCCTGAGGCTTTACCGGAATGTTGGTCATCAGGTAGAAATTTCCCACACATCATCGGAACGAAGGTGCGCGAGAGAACAAAAGAAAAAAGCATCGCAAATGCCACGGCGAGGGTGAGCGGACGAAACAAAAAGCCGCCGATTCCTGGCAGCAGGGCGAGCGGGGACAGCACGATCACCGTCGTGCAGGTCGCCACGAGCACGGGAACCATCACTTCGCCACATCCATCGATCGCCGCTCGGATGCGTGATTTACCGAGCAGGTAGTTCCGGTGGTTGTTTTCTAACTCCACGATCGCATCATCCACTAACGGCCCGATCGCGAGGGCAAGACCACTCAGGGTTATGAGGTTCAGTGTGTTGCCCGTCACAAAAAGACACGCGATGGCACCAAGGATCGACAGCGGAATGGAAACAGTCGCGATCACCGTCATTCGCCAGTCGCCAAGGAAAAGGAGAATCATGAGCGAGACCAAGAGAGCCCCGATCACTCCCTCAACAACGAGCGAACCAAGCGCCTTGGAGACAGCGATGGTCTGATCCATCACTAACTCCAATTTTGTTCCTTTGGGCAGCCTGTCTTCCATCGAGGGGATTTGTTTTCGCAATTCGTCGACCACAGACAAACTGCTGGCCCCCTGTTGGCGGTAGATGGGAACAAAGACCTCATTGCGCCCGTCGATCCGAACGCGCGATGTCTGGATCGCAGCAGCATCCTCCGCATGGCCGATATCCCTAAGAAAAATACTCGTCGCGCCGCCCAGCGTGATTGGCATGTCGTTTAGCTCGGCCACTGTCTCGACCATGGCATTGTTATTCAGAAGCATCTGATTCTCGCCAAAATAAGCCGTTCCCGGCGAAACCATTAAATTTCCACGTCGAAGGGCCGCCACCACATCCGTTGGCACAAGATTTCTGGCCTGCATGCGAAGGGGGTCGAGATAGACCATGACCGAACGGTCCCGCCCCCCCACAACCACAGGAGCAATGCATCCGGGCACGGCACCGAGCATGTTGCGAACATCGATGCGGGCGATGTCCTTTTGTTTAGAATCATCGAGAAACGGATTGCTCACGGCCAGAATGGCAACCGGCAGCGTGCCTGTGGCATCGAAAGGTAATGCGACGGGAGGAAGGGTGTTGGGCGGGAGGTTCGGCAGTGCTCCCAGGGCGAGGGAGTTCACCAGAGTCAGCGCCTGATTGGAATCCGTATCTTCGCGGAAATACACTTTCACCACGCTCACGCCAGGCACGGAGCGTGATTCGACAAGACGCACGCCTGGGGCCTGGTTCACCCAACGCTCGAGTCGGTTAGTGATCGTCTTTTCCACTGAGGCAGCAGACATGCCGGGGTAATAAGTGAGCACCTGAACAGCAGGGGCCTTGAACACGGGAAGGATATCAACTGGTATGCGCCATGTCGAGATTACCCCCAAGACGAAAATAGTCACAACAAACGACAAGACCATGTAAGGATTGCGAAGAGATGCCTTGATGAGCCACATGATGAAATTTGCTTTTGACCCAACCTGCCGAGGAATGCAACAATTAAACAACCACCGCCGAAGCATTCGCATTGCGCCAAATAGAATGACACCCGGAGAACGGTGAGAAAGAAGGTTTAGAAGGTCGTTGCGCCAGAAAGAATGACACCCAGATGAAAAGAAAAAAAAAGGGGTCAGTGTGCAAATCTTGACACTTTGCTCCACAGCTCACACTACGAACTCTCATTGGCAATAAATTCACCAAGCGCGAGCGGAAGTTTCTCATTGTTCTTGCCCGGACGACTCCGGCTCAGGAGCTGACTGACATTGGCGGCACTTTTCATCTGCAATCGCCTCGCGATCCATTCCTGCGAAACAGTGGTTGTCTTCCAGATCAGCATCCCAAGGGCCACTTTCCG
>JBDNGG010000170.1:0-2557 GCA_041689405.1 Terrimicrobiaceae bacterium
CGATTACCACCGGAATTACACGGTGATCGGAACTGAAGGGCGTATCGAAAACTACGGTGATCACTCGGTGGACCCGAATTGGGCGAGCATTCACCTCTGGAATCGGCGCACCACCTACACCGAACTCGGGCACGAGGTGTTCCGCATTCCTCCGACCCTGGGCTCGCACGGCGGGGCGGACCCGCTCATGATCGAGGACTTCCTGCAGTTCGTCAAAACGGGCAAAACCAACAGTGCACCGCCGCTCGCAGCGAGGATGGCGGTAGCCGTCGGCTGCGGCGGGGCGGAGTCGATGCGGAGCGGATCGATGCCGACGGACATCGCGTAGCGACCTTTAATTACTATGCAAAAGCCTATTACGGCATTGGCCTTTACTGATCTGGAACCCCTGATAGTTGGCGCGGTCAGCCTTGAGGCCACGGACCGCGCTCTGGCTATGCTGCACGGCTTTGAAGATCTCCCGAAATCCGAAGCATGGATTCACGCCAACAGAAAGGCCGTGCTCCTTGCGCGACCTGCTTCTCCCCGCACCGCCCCCGGTCTCAGCACAACCCGGCGAATCACCGCTCTTCATGAGGCGGAGACCGAGTTCAGTGTTCTCCAATCGCAACGCCTGAATCCCCGCATCGTCGACTCTTCGCTCTGAGGTTGCCGCACCACCCTAATCCATGAATTTCGAGAATCTTACCTTCGATGGGGTGCCCTCAGCCAGTCGCTTGTCCACCCAAGCGGGCTGGAATCAAACCCCGGAGGACTGGCGACGCCTGATTCGTCTGGCTCCCGATGGGGTCAAAGTCTGGGTCGCGGATGATGAGATTCGCGCCAGCTATTCGATTTTCGCAATGGGCCTGCGTGTGGCGTGGATCGGAATGGTTCTGGTGGATCAGGATTTTCGTGGGCGGGGATTGGGAAAAACTCTTTTTACTCGCGCTATGGAGGATGCCCGGAACAGTTGTTATAAGGTTCTTGGTCTCGACGCCACAGAATTGGGGGAGCCAATTTATGCGAAATTCGGATTTCAACCGTTGGTTTCTCTGGCTCGTTGGCAGGGGATCCTCTCTTTCGGAATAACGGCGACGTCCTCGACTCGCCTCGTGTCCGGATTCACTCCGGCGATTGCTGATCTGGATGCCCGCCTCCTGGGGGAAGACCGCTCGGCGCTCTTGGCCGATCTGGCCAAATATGGCGGGACATTTTTTTGTATCGAGCAAGCCGGGGAAGTCGTGGGCTACGGGGTGTTGCGACCCGGTCGTTCGGCCTTGCATATTGGTCCGGTGGTCGCGACCACTCTGGATGGGTTTCGGGAAATTCTCGCTGGTATCGCCTGTGCGTTTCCGGGCCGGGAGGTGGTGTGCGATGCCTTGGACGACAGGGCCGCACCAGTGCTTTCCGCCGCAGGCTTGACCCCGCAGCGCTCGTTGAAGCGAATGACCCATCCGCGACAGGACCGTTGTCTCTGCGGGGAGGGGATTTGGTGTGCAGCGGGATTTGAATGGGGTTGAAGCGCGACCAATCCCGATAGAGAAAATCCAGTGCCATTGACTATGGCTGTCCTCGTGCGCTACATGCAGGCAATGAGCAACACGATTTGGGCGGGTCTCGCTGCCGACACGGAACGCATGGCCGCCGAAGCCTTCTCCGAAATCCACACCCTCGAAGATTGGGAAAAATACCGTCCACGACGGCGCGAGGAATTTCTTCGCACTGTTGGCCTCGCCACGCTGCCGGAACGCTGCGATCTCCGTCTGACCGACTATGGCGAATTGCGCGGAGACGGATTCCGAGCCCGCAAGATCGCCTTTCAGATCCTGCCGGATTGCTGGGCCTCAGCCTGCATTTTTTATCCTGACCCCTTGCCGCCGGAAGCCGCACCCGGCGTGCTTTACCTTTGTGGACATGCCGCCAATGGGCTCCATCATTACCAGGCCCTCCCCATCATGTGGGCGCGCAGGGGCTATGTCTGCCTGATCGTGGAAACAATCGAACAAAGTGACAACCCTGGCGAGCATCATGGCTTCAACCTCGCCTGGCATCCCACCTGGATTTCGCTCGGCTACACCTCGGCTGGCGGCGAGTTGTGGAATTCCATCCGCGCCCTCGACGTGCTCGCGGCCGATCCGCAGGTGGATGCCGGTCGTCTCGCCGCCACTGGCGTATCGGGCGGCGGGTCGCTCAGTTTTTTCCTCGCCATCGCCGATGAACGAGTCAAAGCCGTCTCGACTCTCTGTGGGATCAGTTCCCCGGTCGATGCCATTGCCAACCGGCATTTGTTCGGGCATTGCGATTGCTTTTATCCGCACAATGTTTTCGGACGGGACATCAGCGAATACGCTGCCTTGATCGCCCCACGCGCAGCACTGTTTTGCTTTGCCGATCACGATCCGCTCTTTCATCCGGTCGAGACCAAGGCCCTGGTGGACCGGATGCGCCGGATTTATGAGTTATACGGCCAAAAAGATCACTGCGAATTGGTCACCTGTCCCGGTCCGCACGGAAACCATCCAGAGTTCGACCAAGCCACCAGTGCGTGGTTTGACCGGCATGTGGCGGGGAGCGC
>JBDNGG010000171.1:0-4712 GCA_041689405.1 Terrimicrobiaceae bacterium
ATCGGCACGAGGCTTCGCAAGTCAGAGAAACGATGCGCTCGCGGGCGAGGCGGATGATTGAAGAGGAGCTTGCCATAACCGGCCTGAAAGTTGAGGACTTGGCGTCTTTACCTAAAGGTGCACCCATCAAAGTCCGTATTGCACGCAAACTCAGAAAGGAAACAACATTGACGCTCAAAAAGGTTGCCTCTCTGCTGCATGGCGGAAACTGGAGATCCCTGGCGAATGCGCTTTCCAAAAATGTGTCAATATGAATGACCGACCCGTTGAACGTGAATGACCGACCCGTTGAACGCAGAAAAAAAGGTTCGCCAGCCCGCAGAAAATCGCCTACCAAACATCCGTCAACCCGCACTGCAGAGTTTTAACAATTTAACGGAAATAAATTTTTTTCAATTTTATGGCTAATGATAATGATGTTCCGCAGAACGACGATCCCGCCGGGCTGCGCCGCAGGGACTTCTTAAAGATGGTTGGGGGAACCAGTGCTCTTATGGCGGTTCACGGAGCGGTGAATATTTGGCCTCTCGGCTCGGCTGAGGCAGCCCCAGTGGCAAATGGCAGGAATGTCATCATCTTCTTAAATGACCAGCAACAGGCGCTCCAGTGGTTCCCGCCGGGCTGGGCTGAGGCAAACCTGCCATGCCAGACAGCCCTTGCGAATACGGGTGTGAACTTCTCGCGGGCCTTCACAAACACAGCCATGTGCACCCCGGCCCGAACGACCCTTTTTACCGGTCTCTATCCAGCCCAGCACCTCTGCGCAGACACTCTCAGCGAGGGAAACATCCAATCTGAAGCCGAGCATCAGCTCAACCCGACTTATCCCAACGTTGGATCTATACTCACAGCCGCCGGCTACGAGGTCGCCTTCATCGGGAAGTATCATTTGACCAAAGGCATCATTCAACCGAACGGAGTGAATATTTGGGACGACATCGAAAGATACCGTTTTTTCCAGTGGGATCCGCCGGATGCTGGCAGGAACACTACCCTTGGCGACTACGGCGGAGGCTATGCCGACAACGATTCGCGATATATCAGCGATGCCATTTCCTACCTCACAGAGAAAATTCAAAACCCAGGGGGTAGACCATTTTGCCTCGTCGTATCCCTCGTCAATCCGCACGATGTTTTGGGGTATCCGACGAATTACGTGGCCGGAGGGTATACTGATGACTTCGGCGGGGTGAGCGATTGGACGGCTGCGACGACACCTCCTATTTCGCTTCCGCCAACCGTCGAAGAGAATCTGGTCACAAACTACAAGCCGCATTGCCAAGCGAGTTTTCTTCTGTCATCTGCCGGACTCGGCCTTCTCAATACGGATGCCAAAAAGCAGGATTATCTGAACTTTTATGGGAACCTCATGAAGTATGTTGACAGTCAGTTCCAACAGATCGTCGACCTGTTGGAGAGTTCCCCAGCAGGCCAGGCGATCAGGGAGAACACATGGATCGTGCGTACATCGGACCACGGGGAATACGGCTTGGTGCATGGCGGGCTGCGACAGAAGTCTTTTTCCGTGTATGAGGAGGCCATTCGGGTTCCCTTGATTTGGTCGAACCCGACCGACTATCCGCTTGGAACCGGCCAGCAGTGCGAGCAACTGGTCGGGCACGTAGACTTTGTGCCTACTCTTTGCTCGATGCTTGGCATCAGCACGAGGCCCTATCGTTTCGCGGGAACCGACTATAGCTCCCTCATTAAGAATCCAACGACGGCCGCTGCCGTTCAGGATTATATTCTTTTCACTTACGACGACATCTGGTGCGGGCAAAACGCCCAAGGAAATCCTAATGGCATCGTCGTTGCCCCAAACAGGATCCGCGCCGTTCGGCAGAAAGACTACGTCTATGCTTATTACTTCGACGGCGAGGGTATCGAAGCACCGCAGACCGAATTTTACGACCTGAGGACCACAGCCCAAGGCGGGACGGATACCGATCCCGCAACCGGCAATCCCATCGAATACAACAACCTTTCCGCATGGGCCGAAGCTCAAAGGCCAGTCAAGTTGGTCACTCCGCAACTTGCCGCCCAGCGCACTGCCATGGAGAAGCAATTGGAGGCAGCGGTGAATACCAAGCTCAATCCCCTGCCTTCACAGCCAGCCGTTGCTCCGGATGATTTTCGGATCGGGCAGATTAACTGGACGGATCAATACGGGCTGGCCCAGGCATCGATCCTCATCACTTGGTTCTCGAGATCTTCAACGCTCTATCAACTTCAATTATCAACCGATAATACGAACTGGACGAACGTGGATTCTCCGCTCCCCGGTAACAACGGGCCGATGCTGCTCACCCAACCGCTTACGGGCCTGGATGTCGCCTACCGTCTGGCTTGGTTTCCCAATCCCGACAAGGGACTGGTGGCGACACCGAAATTTTAGCCGGATCGAATAATCGTTCAATGACGCTTATTGATTATGAAATCCCAAATGGATCTCTGTTATTTTCGGTCTGCGCTCTTTTATGGAATAATCAGCAACAACCAATGCCCCATGCCAAGCGGGACGAAGTATGGCTACTTCAAGTTTGATTATATAAAGTCCAGACCGGGACTCGATTCAAACTGGGAGAAGCCGAAGAAAGCGGAGAAGTAGAAATCACATTCCAATGAACCTTCCAAATTTTAAATATCTTATTGGCGTGACGATACTTCTCACTTGTTGCGACCGTTCGACAGGAAAGGAAATCCAACCGACTCCGGCAAATGTTGAGCAAGGCGTCCAAGCCAAATCCGGGCGAGTGGATTTTATTGAGGTCATAAACGCAACGTCCGCAGATCCGGCAAACACCCGCCCGCTTCCCGAGCGACACAATGTTAGCGGATCGGTTGGGAACCAATACGTTTACATCGAGCCGAACAACACGACTGTCGTCGCCCCACAGTTCCTTGCTCCGGGTTCTGGATTGTTGACCCAGTCGGGGATTACAACGGTCACCAATTCCGGCGTCACCGAGCAGGTGGACAACGGCACTATTGTTTACCTCACCTTCCAGAACAACTATGCCACCGGTGGCATCTTCGCGGTTCCCTCTGTCACGCAGACCGGAGGCAACGTCACCTTTGCGCTCGCCGGCAATCCACCCGTCAACAGCTACGGAGCACCTCTCGCGGTCAACCAATATCAGTATGAACCTCCGGATCAACCTTCGACCTTTTATACTCTCGTCACAGAAGGAATTCAGAAGGGCACGACGTTTACTGTCCTGTCCAACACGAAAGACAGTCTCCTGGTTGATCTCGAAGGATTGACGGCAGTTCTCGAGGATGTTCGCGAGGTGAACCTGGTCCCGGACTGGACGCTCAGCACTCTATTTCCCGCCAGCCAGGCAACAATTTCGTTTATCCCGACAACGGATCCGTCAAACATTATGACGACCGTCGTCATCGCCCCGCTAATGACGACCGGATCGCAACAACCCCAGACCGTTGGCCAATCCTTCTACTTCAGTGGCAATCTCAGTGCTTGGGTAAACACGTCGAATCCCACAGTCCCTGCGGGCGACTCCGTGATTCCCCCGGGCAACTATGTTTACGTCCAGAACACCAGCACTAACAACTATCCGCTGCACGCGTTCGTATCGGGAACCGTCCTGAAAACTCCCTTTAGCATTTACCTCTCCTCCTCTCCCACCGAGACCGTCATCACCTATTTTGCTCTGCCCCGAAACTCACCTTACCGCCTTTCCCAAATCGGATTCAATGATTCCAACTTCACACAAAGCCCGAACAAATCCGCATTGAGTCGCAAAGATGTTCTCATCGAGGACAACGGGCACGGTGGCGTCGCAGCCGCCTTCTATCGCTCTAAGAACGAATGGTATCAGGTCTCGAACGACAATTATCCCACCAATCCGCTCTTCCAGGCGGGAACAGTCTTTGGGGTTTCCAAGCAGGCCAACAATGAAGGGACGAAGGTGCTGGTGAACCAGACGACACCTGCACCGAAGCCAACACCTGCGCCGACGCCAACTCCAGCGGCCCCTCCGATTCCTCAGCCGACAGTATCCCCGGCGGTGTTTGAGATCCAACAAGAGATTGGTGGTGTCGAACGTCGGATGGGTGCTCTGCGCCTACTCGCTTATACCCAGACGCGGGCTGCAGTATTGCGGCGTCTCCGCACGGAGCTCTATCAGTTGAGACAAATCGAGCTGATTCTCAGTAGCCAGATAGACCCTGCTTCGTGGATTTTTAATCTCAACATTCAGATTGCGACCGTACGATCGAGCAGCCTGCCCGCCCGCGAAAAACGGCTGCGCATTGCTAGCTTGGAATCACAGCGGGAGAAACTGCTGCGCATCCAAAAAGCTCGGAATTAGTTGATTTCGAAGGAACTATCGATCTTTCGGGTCAGACTCACTCCGTTTTATTTTCCCGCATAGCGGAAAAGCAGAGGGGGTCAGCCCTGAATGGCACTGTTTTAAGCGGCGCATTCGCGAGTTCCCACTCTATAAAGTGAGGAATTTTCCGCCATTCGAGCGAAGACCGGATGGGGGGGCCGGCCTATATTTTAAATGTCGCTATTAGATTGGGTATCCGGCTGGGGTGCCCCATGGAGAGAACGTTTGCTATCCAGGGATTAGTGGCCGTGGTTTCCCGTTTAAATTCACCGGCGATCAAATTCGCCTCCGGCGTTTCGACAGCGAGGTGAAAATGATTACTCATCATCACGTAGGCTTGAATTTTCCACCCGCACTTCA